>JALTFR010000032.1 GCA_027006785.1 Thermoplasmata archaeon
CGAGAATTGCTCTAAAGGAAATGAGAAGGAATCCAAATCTTTTTATCAAATCCTGGGGGCGCTGCGTGATAAATTTTGATAGCATCTTTTTTTTAATCTCAATCTCATGCTCTTTAAGGGCCTTTTCCCGCATATTAAGAACCTCTTCTTTCCCGTCCAGTTCGCTCTTTCTCTCATTCAGCCCCTCTTCTCTCTTTTTCAGTTCCTTTTCCATATTTTGAACTGTGTTCTTTGCCCTTTCAAGGGCTACACGCTCCTCATCCAGCTTTTTTCTCTCATTTTTAAGGGAAGCTCTTTCTGAATCAATGCCCTTTCTCCTGTCTTCCAGAGATTTTTTCATATCCTGCAATTTTTTTTCACGTGCATCCATGGAGAGTCTCACTCTCTCTGCCTCTATCTCCTTTTTATTGAGCTCTTCTCTCAGTTTACTGAGTTCTTTGCCCCTCTCTTCAATCTCCGCTTCTCTGTCGGATATCTCCCTGAGCCTCTCCTTTTCAGAGCGTTCTCTTCTCTTGAGATCATCCATTCTTTCTTCAACCTGAATTTCACGCCTTTTCAGCTCTTTCTCCCTTCTCTTTATCTCTTCTTCCATCTCTTCGAGATTCTTCCTCTCCTCTCTGAGGGCATCCATGTCGCTTTCTATTTTCTTCTCCATCTTGAGAACTCTTTCCTCTCTTTTCACGTGCTCTTCTATCTCCCTCTCGAGACGGCGTCTGACCCTTTCGTTCTTGTCTTCCATATCTCTCAGGGTTGCCCAGGATTCATCCAGTCTGGCTTTCTCATCATCAATCTCTTTTTTTCTTCTTATAAGCTCTATTTCCAGTTCTTCAACATCTTTTTCTTTTTTTCTCAGCCTTTCCTCTCTCTCCCGGAGCTCACTCTCCAGTCTGTTCAGCTCCCTACGCTCCCTTTCAAGGTCCTCTTTCTCATAATCCCTGCGAACTGCAACTATACGTTCTATTCCATCTCCCTCATCATCCACAACTACCTTTCTTGATACTCTCCCGCCTTCTCTTAGAACGTCATCCCTTCTGTATGTTGCGGCCCAGTCCGAGAATATCTTCTGCAGGTATGCGACATCTATGGATGAGCTGCGGTATGAATAGGTGAACACCTCTATAACGGTATCCGCATCCATGGAATCTTCAACTATAGAGGATATGGCCTCATCTCCAAAGAGTTCCTCCTGTCCGTGATAATATGCCATAGGGCACCTTTTACCCTTAATCACAAGGAAGCCTTCGGCAACTTTATCCGAGACAGAGGTAGTCTTGACATATCCTTCAAAGTCATCCGGCAGGTCATCAAAGATATTTCGGAGCGCATCGAAACCTCCAAAGGAGCTTCTTATCATTTTTCCGGTGGGCAGCCTCATGGCAGCTGAATGGGATTGACTTATAATATACTTTACCCCAGGGGCTAGCTCTGAGGGAAAGAGTTTTATACAGGTGGGAAGTAGGTGACATCTCACCTGTGAATGATGCGGCTGAAAGGCCACACAGGAGGTAATAAAATGGCAGCAATATTTGTAAGATTCGAAACACCGAAGGAACTGGCGGACAAGATCTACAAAGCAGTGGAACTTGCCAGAGATACAGGAAAGATAAGGAAGGGATCCAACGAGGTCACAAAGATAGTCGAGAGAGGAGAGGCAGCCTTCGTCGTTATGGCAGAGGATGTTTCACCACCCGAGATACTGGCGCACATGCCCCTTCTCTGCGAGGAGAAGTCCGTGCCATACGGATATGTTCCCGAGAAACTGAATCTCGGGCTTTCCGCAGGAATAAAGAAAGGCACAGCCTCCATAGCCATAACCGAGCCGGGAAAGGCGGCAGAGCTCCTGAAGGAGATATCTGCAGAGATCGAGAAGCTCAGGAAGTAAAGAGGGATTCAATTGGGCGAAGATAACGGAATTCCGGTTGAAGTGGTCGAACTCATCGGCAGGACCGGGATGACAGGCGAGGCCATGCAGGTCAAGGTCCGTGTTCTGGACGGAAGGGACAAGGGAAGGATAATCACCCGCAATGTCATGGGCCCTGTTCAGGTCGGCGACATACTCATGCTCAAAGAGACCGCCAGAGAGGCCAAGAAGATGAGGCCGAGGTGATTTAATGGTCGATAGAAGAGTCTGCTCTTTCTGCGGAAAGGAGATCGAACCCGGCACAGGCCGCATGTATGTCAGAAAGGATGGCAGTGTGCTCTATTTCTGCAGCAGTAAGTGCTACAAGAACATGATAGAGCTCAAGAGAGTTCCCAGAAGAGTCACATGGACTGCCGAATATGAGAAGGAAAAGAAGGTTCGAACCAGCTCAAAGGAAGAAGAGAAGAAGCCAGAGAAGAAATCATTGAAGAAGATTAAAAAATCTGTCAAATCAAGTGGTGAAAAGCCAGAGAAAGGCGGAAATAAAAAGAAGGAATAGAGATGGAAAGAACCTTTGTGATGCTCAAGCCGGATGCGGTTTCCAGGGGACTCATGGGCGAGATAATCTCCCGTCTCGAGAAAAAGGGACTTAAGATGCTTGCCGCCAGATTCATGAAGATAACCCCTGATATCGCATCCAGGCACTATGCGGAGCATGTGAACAAACCCTTTTACCCGAAACTTCTGAATTTTATAACCTCCGGCCCGGTACTCGCAATGGTATGGGAAGGAGAGGATGCCGTATCCGTCGTGAGAACAGTGGTTGGTAAAACAGACCCGAAGGAGGCGGCCCCGGGAACAATAAGAGGCGACTACGGCATGATAAAGACCATGAACCTGATACACGCATCGGATTCCACCGAAAGTGCGGAGCGTGAGATTTCCATATTTTTCTCTCCGCAGGAGCTGGTAGAGTGGAAAAGGGCGGATGAGGAGTGGCTTTCCTTCTAAGAATATGGAGAAATGGGAAAAATTAAATACCACGATTCTCTTAATCCCTCATAAAGCAGGGGGACAAATGTGAAAAGCAGCATGTATGAGGGCCTCTTCAGAGCCCTCAAGAAAGAGAAGGTACGAGCCTGCGTGATATCGTCAAGGCGAGGCACACCGATAGCGTGGTATGGAATAGAAAGGAAGAAGATAGATACAATATCAACCCTCTCGGCTGCCATGTACGGGGCCTCTCTCGTCCTCCACAGGGAAAGTGAACTCCCATCGCCAGACATTGTCATGTCGGATTCGGATGACAAGGTCTTCATGATAAAGGGAATGAAGAACGGCAATATACTGGCGGTTATAGGCGAGGGAGATCAGAAGAAGATTATGAAGGATATGAACAGAGTTATAGATGAATTCGGAGGTGCAGGTCTATGAAAGAGGTCAATATACCGGGTGAAATAAGAAGGTTTTTCGAACTGAAAGGCAGCAGGTCGCTCCTGATAAAAGGGCCGGCAGGCACAGGTAAAACCACCTTGGCTCTTCAGATAATGGAGGATCTTGGCAACCCCAGTTCCAGCTTTTATCTCACGACAAGAGTCTCTGACGAGTCCCTTTTCCAGCAGTTTCCATGGCTGAGGGATGAGGAAAGGAGGAGAAAGGTGGTGGATGCAGGAAAAGTGCTTCTCGAGGCACTCTACGGGAAGAAAAAAGAGCCTGAACTGCCGCCCGAGGCAAGTGAGACTATAGGTGTTGCAAAGAAATTCCTGAAGAACATAACCGAGACCGATATACCCGAAAAAGTAGACAGGACCTATCTTAACAGAGTTTTCTCGAAATATGGCAGAATTCCTGAGATTGAATACACCTATGACCGCATAGATACCATGCTTCCCGAGAGAACAATGGTGGTCATAGACAGTGTGGAGGGAATCACACACAAATACTCTGTTGACCCCGAGGATTTCATCATGATGCTTCAGAAGGACCTTGTGGAGTCTTCCAACACCAATGTGGTCTTCGTCCTTGAGAAGAATGAAGCGCCCGAACTGGAATATCTCGTTGATGGTGTGGTAAATCTCCATGCCGAATCGGAGAACTCGAAGAGAATACGCGAGATAAGCCTTGAAAAGCTGAGGTCGATAAAGATAGAACAGCCGAAGTACGTATTCACACTCAACAGAGGGAAGTTCAGGAGCTTTGACATATCTGACAGTACTTCTGATAAGAAAAGCAGGGAATGGAAGCCGTGCACTGAAAAAGAAGGGATGTACAGCACGGGAATATCAGACCTTGACAGGATTCTCGGGGGCGGATATCGCAAAGGAAGCTATAATGCGCTGGAACTGGACCCAAATGTTTCTCTTGAGGATTTCTATCTCATCGTCCGACCGATATGGATGAACTTTGTACTTCAGAAGAGAGGCATTGTGGCAGTACCCGTAGGTGGTGACACATCGGAGCACATAATACAAGACGCCATGCACTTTCTGGGAAAGGAGAAGGCGCACTCCCTTGCTGAGAACTATATAAGAATAGTAGATTATTTTTCGGAAGAGTCCGAGAGTCCATTTGTCATGCCCATGGCAGGAAAGGACACAGATGAGATAATACGTCTCTATACCGAGAATCTGCAGCACATAAGGGGCCCTGAGAACCGGCCGATAATGGACTATGTCGGTTTCGACACCATAGAGTATCTGAGAGGAGACAACATCGCTATAAAGGACCTGCTTTCAACAGTATCCAGAACCAAGAGGTCAGATGACATAGGCCTCTGTGTCGTACGTCCGGGCCTGAAACTTACCCAGGAGATAATGAACCTTTCAGATACCTACATAAGGCTATTTGTAAAGGACAGGGTACTCTTTATCTACGGCATAAAGCCAAAGACGGGCATGTATGTCGTTATAGTGGATGAAGAGCGCGGTCTTCCACACATACGTCTGGAACCCATGGTCTAAAAACAAATCTCAATTTTTTTATTCTTATTATTTTTTCTTTTTTAGGTTCTTCAGTTCTTCCACCATTTTTTCCCGGATATAAGGTGGAAGTATCACATAATTCGGCTGTTTGCTCAGGTCCAGAGGAGGATTCATGAAATCATCCTTTGATTTGAAGCCTGCTTTTCTGAAGAAAGAGGAACCTTCGCGGGTAAGAGGTTTTGTTATCATGTATCCGTTCACTTCTTTCAATGCCAGAAGCAGGAGCATCCGGCCTATGCCTTTTTTTCTCAGCTCGGGATGGACTTCAATGGCTCTGAGTACATATACCGGCATCCCATTATATGCGCTCTCTGTCCATTCCTCCACATACACCCACCCTAACACAAGCGTCTCCTTCATAGCCACTATAAGCACCGGTCTGGGAAACCTTCGGAGCCACATCTTGAATGCCAGATCATAGCCGACTATGCCGAGGCCGTGGAAGAAATCAAAACCGCCCTCTTCCTCGGGAATCTCGAGTTTATCCACCTCTCGTGCATTTTCAATCTTGTAATAAGATATGTTTCCGCTTTTCAGAAGTTCCTTCAAAATCTCACCACAAAAGTGGAAGAAAAGGGGTTTATTCGGTGTACACTATCCAGACGCTGGCGTTGTTCCTCATTATCATGTTCAGCATAGTCTGACTTATGCCCGCTTTTTCCAGAAGTATAGGGAGCCACTCGTCCGGAGCTATTTTTTTGGTTCCGTCAGGGGCTACGGTTGCAATATGTGCAACTCTCAGTTGCTTTCCCTCAACCTTTATCCTTTTAGCCATCTCTGCCCTGTATGTCTGGATGATGATGTCCTGACTGTCTATGGCACCGGGTTTTACCGTTGAGTTATAGTATTCTGCGACCTCGTAGTGTATGCTTGCAAAGTTCCCTATCCTTTTGGTGTACTCCTGCCACCCTCTCAGGAAAGGAGATTCGACAGTCACAACACAGTGTTTTGTGGGCATTTCAACCTCTTCAAAGGTGGAGAGAGCAGAATCTCCGTTCTTCAGCGCATCGACAAAGTCTTCCCAGCTTTCGTACTCCTCTTCCGGCATGCTCCTTGCCAGTGCTGCCGCCAGGCTCATCAAGTATGTGTTCATTCCTGCGGCACCCTGTTTGTCCGCTATGTCCTCAAGGAAGAGGTAGGCTGCAACATCAACCAGCGGGTTGTCCTTCACAAGGTCCTTCTTTCTCATTCTTCTTCCTCCTCACCTTTGAGCCTTGCTCCGTGCATGATTATCGCATAAACGCAGGCATAGTTCCTGAGCAGGCTTCTGACATATTCCTCATTCACTCCTATCTTCTTCAGGTTCGGCTTGTCTATCTTCGTTTCTCCGGTGAAGCCTCTGTCAGCCAGCTGATAGGATTCCAGCTGCTGGCCGGCTACTGTTATATTTTTTGCCACCTCGTCCCTGAACTTCTGGTGTATCACGCAGAAGTTGCAGACAGCCGTGTCCCTTATGCTGTTGTTGTACTCCTCAGCCACAAGGCGGTCGGCCTCGGGAACCTCTCCGACGCTGTACCTTATCCTCGTTATCGTCGGGTTGAACACACACTCGCGGAGCGCGTATATGTAGCCGACCACATCTCCGTCCACATCCGTTATCGCAAGGTCCGTAAGGGCGGTCACATCCCCCTCTATGGAGAATGCGGTCCTCCCTTCCCTGAGAGCCACATTGAAGGAGGGCCATCCCATGTAGGCTTCCTTGCCCATCCTTCTGGCCAGGTTCTCGCCGACCCTCAGCCAGTACTGTATCGTTCCTTCTACTCCTGCCTTCTCGCTCATGTCCTGGATGAGCGATACAAGCGCCACATCAAGCATCTTTTTCGCCTCCTTTTTCTTCTTTCTTCACATATATCGTATACCTTCCTCTGGTCGTTTTGTCCAGTCGTCCTTCTTCGACAAGCATATTCACAATATTCTCCACATCTTCACCTTTCATGCTTTTAGCCAGGGCCTTTTTCAGTCTGTTGATGGTGCATCCGCGCTCCGGTATTGCATCCAGTATTCTGGCACTCATCTCTTCCGCCATTTCAGAGGATTCGACATCTTTCTCCGCTATGTCTCCTGCTTTAACGGGTTTTTCTCCGGTATCTATCTTAGTGACAGGGAAAAACCTGCGGGTCCTGCCCTTTTTATCCTCTATGATAAGACCTTTCTTAATAAGCGAAGAAAGTATGTCATCGAGAGGAGAGGATATGAATGAAAGAACCAGTTTTTTCAGTTTAGTATAACTGATTCCATCCGAAGGCACCGCCGAAGAAACAAAACGCTCCTCTTCGCTCAAAGATTGAGAATCTTCAGTTTCACGAGTTCCTGTTTTCCCCTTTACTGCTTTACCACTTTTTCCCGATTCCACACCGTCCAATCTTTTTGAGATGGCCTCTATGGTGATAGCGTTCTCTTTAAGGGACTCTTGCACTGAGTTCAAGGAGACGGAATACTCCTCGCGCAGGCTGTTCAAAGCTCTCTCAAGAGAATCCAGTCTGGAATCCCTTCTGGAAAGTTCGTCCATCAGTATTTTTTCTGTCTCTTCTTTCAACCTATTTTCCAGCTGAGCTATTCTTTCTGCCTGTGATGAGAGGCCAGAGACGGTGGAGGACAGCATAGTATCTATTCTGGATATCCTTTCTTCCATCATCTCCATGCGCTCCAGAAGACTTGTTGTTTTGTCCACGGTGTATTCCTGACTCTTCAGTTTTATCATGGCCTTGAAGTTCTTTGGCTTGTATGAAGGTACATGCTCGCTGAGTGCTTTTATAAGCGCCTCGTAGGTGTCCTGAAGCTGTTTTGCCGATATCATACCTCTCTTTATGTTCTTTGCAACGTCTCTGGTGCGTATGAATCTTCCATCGTAATAGAACATCTCGCTTCCGCTGGTCTCAAGTCTTATTCTCTCGAGAGTGTCAATTATGATGTTCTCCGCTCCCGGTCCGAATTCCTTCCACAGGTTCATGCTCAGGTCCTTAAGAGTTGTGTCATAGACGATTTCAAGTATGTTCGGAGGTATCTTTGTGACATCTATTATCTCGCCGAAGCCGGTCTCTTCCATGACAGAGAGTAGTTTTTTGTTCATCTTCAGCATATCTTTTTTCAGGAGTTTCATTCTGGTATTGTCAACTTTGCTTTCAAGTTCCTTCATGAGCTCATCATTCTTCCCCACCACAAAGTCGGTGAACTCCTTTATCTTCGTCATCAGCCTTTCGTCTTCCTCCTTGAGATGTGCTATTTCAGACTCTAAAACATCCATTCTCTCAAGAACATCTCTCTTCCAGTTCTCAAGGTCGGCCAGATCCGAGCTTTTTGCTCTTTTTTCCACCTCTTTCTTAAGTTCTTCCAGTTCCTTCAGAAAATCAGGTCCTTCTCCCTTTTCAAGGCCTTCCGGCGCATATTCCTCGCTGTTTTCAGGGCTTTTTTCCTCGATCACAGGTCCTTTTTCTATCTCAATTTCTTCCGTCATTCGATCACATAAAGCTCCTGAGTTTCTTATCCAGTTCGGGCATCCATGCCCGGTAGCATTCATCTGCCATTATCTCTCCACTCATGGCCTTAACATGCTTCTGGATGGCTTTTTCAAGGAACATCCTCCATAACTGGTCGGTCATGTAAGGGGCAGATGTCCCTATTTCATTGAAGGTAAGGGTTATTATTTCATCAACAGCACCGACACCCACAACGTCTTTCAGCTTATCCTTTATGAATTGAAGTATCTCCATGTTCTTTTTGTATTGTTTTGTCTGTTCAAAGCGCTCCACGAACAAAAGCCTGCTCAGTTTTCTCAGTTCGTCAGCCACATCTTTCGGATATTTGTTCAGTATGTCCTCGTTTATGGGTTTCAGTTCCAGTATGTGTTTCATCACAGTGCTACCTTTCATGGACGTGCTGACAATATTCTGAAAATCCGCCGGCACTATTGGCCTTGAGAACTCAAGCGTCATGAATGCATTGTCACCCACACCTGCTATGACAACAGTCCCTTCTTTGTACTGTTCTATGGCTATTCTGAGGTTTTCTCTTCTTAACTGTCCGCATATGTGCTGCATATTGGCTTTCAGAAGGTTCAGCATGTAGAATTGTTTGGCATTAAGGTCTCTGGGTATAACGGATGAGAATGTCCTTCCATCCACCCCCATGAGGAATATCATGTCGCAGCCTGCCTCGTCCTTCAGGCGCTTCAGTTCCATGCTCAGAAGGTGTTTAAGGAGTGCGACATTCTCGGCTTCGAGTCTTCGGTCCAGTGTTTTCCTCAGATTGGGTTCCATGCTATCACTCATTTGAAGTTATAGGAATCAAAGATAATCTGGATGGCTTCCTCCGGCGAATACGGGTATGTCCAGCCTTCCTTCATCTTCTTCAGTTTCTCAAGGACATAATCGGGGGCCTTCATGTGCTCGGCGGTCCTTATGGCCTCGTCGAATATCTCATCGTAGTTCTTCTTTTCATCCTTTTCAATCTCGACAGGGCTGCTTCTCACGATAACACCGGCGCCTCTCGAGAACATGTACGGATAAACGTCCTCTCCATGGGCCGTCCCTCTCATCTTAACTATCTTCAGGGTCCTGTTAAAGGCACCACCTATAGGATAATACTCGAGGTGGATGACGCCATCCGACAGGTATATCGGGAGCAGGACATCCTCTCCTATGGTCTCGCCGGGCCTTGCGTGCTCCTCAACCGTGGCAACCACAACCCCAAGTTCCTTCAGGGTGTAGAAGAGCTTTCCGATGAGTTCCCTCTGTATCAGTTTGTCCTCCGTGGCCCATATGACCGGCGTCATCGGGTCTATGACAACCCTGGTCTTTATGTCGTAGTCGCTCCGAACTTTCACAAGCTGGGGCAGTTGTTCCTCTATCATCTTCTTGAAGTTCTTTCCTTTCAGGTGTATGAAGAACAGGTCCTTCTCATAGTGCTTCTCCATGTCCCAGCCCATCATCTTTGCCTCTTTCATTATCTGTTCAGGGCTCTCTTCCATCGTTATGTACAGGCCCTGTTCCCCTATGTTTATCCCGTGCATGAGGAACTGCATTGCGAATGTTGTCTTTCCCGTACCGCTTGAACCTACGATAACGATGGCGCTCTTGTCTATTATCCCTCCTTCGATGAGGGAGTCGAGTCCGTATATTCCAGTTTTTATTCTTTCTACCATTTTTATTCCTCCTTTCCTTCCTTCATCTGTTTTGCCAGAAGCTCGGCAAAGCTCCTGCTCTTTTTACTTTCCTCAACAAGGTTGACTATTTTCTCCTCTTCTTCGGGGGTAAGTACTTTCTTTTCCTGATTAAATTGCTCGCTCATGGCCTCCGCAAAGCTTCTTGCAGCGGCTATGGCAGAGGATATCTCTCTCATCATGGTCCACGGAGGGTCAAAATCGTCCTCATCTTTTATGGGAGTGTTGAGCCTGTACTTGTAATAAGTATTGCCAATCTCCGTAGCCTTCATGTCCTCGTCCAGTATTCCGTATCTCTGGAGTACATCCATTCTGTAAGCGACCTCATCCTCATTCATGTGCAGTCTGGCAGATATCTCAAGGATGTCCATCCCGGCATCGTCTATCTTCAGTCCGATAATCTTCCGGTCATATTCGTCCAGAGCTATCTGGTATGCCTGAAGAGGATTGGCTTTTACAAGGAACTCGCACTGTTCATACCCTTCACTGACACATCTTATCTCCTCGGAATTCGCAGATATTCCGAGGTCGTCCGAGAAGAAACTGGAAAACATATCTGCAGTTATGTAGCATGTCTTCTTTCCCTTGGCATCGGGAATAAGCCCGGGAACAGGAGAATCTTTAACGCTGAAGAGATACGAAAAGTCGCCGACCTTTTCTATGTCAAGCTCACCAAGGTCAGTCTCTCTGAATATGAATTGCATGAATTGAAATAGAGGCGTGTTTCTGACCTGTTCCTCGTCACTCGCAGTAAGCATCTTTTTTGTCTCTTTCGGCGGGACTCTGGACATCTTTATGACGGTGTTTATACCCGTTTCCAGCTTTGTCATATGGTCAAGGGCTGCCATCCTGTGTGCAAAACTGCGATAAGGGCTCATTCTCTCTGCACCTCCTCCATTGCAGCATCCTCGAGCAGTTCTATCTCCTCGGGTGAAAGAAGGCTTTTCCCTTTTTCGGTCACGTCTTTTCCATGTATGAGTCCATTCTCCTCGGCTTTTTTAAGTCCATCCCGTATTTCATCCTCATCAACCTTCAGTACGGACGCCATGATTTTTTCGTCTTTAATACCGAGCAGCATCAGTTTGACTATGCTCTCTGCAAGTTCCTCTCCTCCACCCTCGCCCTCGATCAGAGGAAGAAGCAGATGTCTCAGAGCAAGGAGCCTCTCGGCGTTTTTCCCTTTTATTGTAAGGCTCATGCTTTCGACTTCAAAACTCAGCGTTCCTTCTCTGTTCTCTATATTCTGAAGGTCCTTTATGGGTATCTCGTACCATATGTCTCCATCTGTGAGCATAAGGTTGTTCAATGTAAGATAGAGCGCTCCGTCTTTCCATACAAATCCCATGTCGACATTGCTGTCAACTATGCGGAATGTGACATTGCCTACCTTCTGCATCTTACTGCTCATCATGCTTGTATGGGAGTTTACCTTTAAATATTTTTCGTAGAGATGGGCATTTATATAACTATGGTTTAGTTTTTGAATAATGATAACAGTAATGAAAAAAAGATATATGGTATTTTTTAGGAATATCTTTTCGGAAGCGCCAATCACAATCTTTATATCTCAAATTTGGATGGGCAATGGATAGCGATGGCAGATATTGCGGAGTCACTTGCAGAAAAGCAGAAGGAAATATCGGTTTCAGAGTTCTTCGAGAGGAACAGGCATGTTCTGGGCTTTGATTCCATGCCGAAATCCCTGATAACGGCGGTCAAAGAGGGTGTGGACAATGCTCTGGATGCCTGTGAAGAGGCCGGCATCCTCCCTGAACTATACGTCGAACTGAAAAAGGAAGAGGACAATGAATATCTCATAGTAATACAGGACAATGGCCCGGGCATCGTTCGCAAGAACATACCGAAGGTCTTCGGCCAGCTTCTTTACGGTTCAAGGTTCCATGCCATAAGGCAAAGCAGGGGACAGCAGGGAATCGGAATATCCGGTGTCGTTATGTACGGTTTCCTCAGCACAGGAAGGCCGGCGAGGATAGTTTCAAAGACCAAGGGGAAGAGCGCTGCCACCGAGGTGGTGCTCCGCATAGACACCAAGAAGAACAGGGCTGAGATAATAAAAGAGGACGTCCTTCTATGGGATGAGGTCGAGCACGGAACAAGGATAGAGGTCCATATAAAGGGGAGGCTAATAAAGGGTAAGCAGTCTGTATACGAGTATTTGAGAAGAACGGCCATAGTGAACCCACACACCAGGATAACCTATGTTGAGAACGGGACGAAATATATCTTTGAAAGGGCTACGGAGATCCTTCCAAGGAGTACTGTGGAGATAAAGCCGCACCCATATGGAGTAGAGCTCGGAACTCTCATAAAGATGCTTAAATCCGCCAAAAACAGGAAGGTGAAGGCCTTTCTTACGGACGAGTTTTCAAGGGTCAGCTCTTCCGTGGCAGAGGAGATATGCAGGAAGGCAGGCGTGGATCCTTCAAAAAAGCCTGCCGAACTCACTCCGCAGGAGGCAAAATCCCTTCACCGTGCAATGAACAAGGTCAGGATAATGGCTCCCCCTTCGGATTGCCTGTCACCCATCGGCGCTCCCCTGATAAAGAAGGGATTGAAGAATGTGATGAAGGAGTACAAGCCAGAGTACTATGTCCCGCCGGTCACAAGGGAACCCTCGGTGTACCGGGGCAATCCTTTTCAGGTGGAGGTTGGGATTGTATATGGAGGCGACCTTCCGAAGGACAGGCCGGTGGAGATACTGAGGTTTGCGAACCGCGTGCCGTTGCTCTATCAGCAGGGTGCCTGCGCTCTCACCCATGCTGTTGAAAGGATGAACTGGAAGCAGTACGGTCTGGAGCAGAAGGGAGGTAAGGGGATACCATCAGGCCCCGCGGTCATACTGATACACATCGCTTCCACAAGGGTGCCCTTCACATCCGAGGCAAAGGAGGCTGTTGCGGACATACCCGAGATACTGGACGAGACCACCAAGGCCCTGAAGGAATGTGCTCGCCATCTCCGTCTTCACATAAACAAGCTTCAGAAGAAGAAAAAGACAAGTGAGAAGTTTGTGATAGTCAGGAAGATAATACCCGAGATAGCGAGGAAATCCGCTGAGATAACCGGCAACCCTGTGCCACCCATAGATAGAACGATAACGAGCATCATGGGTGTGCTATGGGTGGATGACGATGCGAAGTACTCAAAGAACGGCTACGATGTGTCGGTGAAGGTGATAAACTACACTCCCAAGAGGCTGAGGATACCTCTGTATCTGGATATAGAGCCGGAGGTGGTGGAGAGCATGGAGCCGCAGGCCGAGAGGGACGGAAGAGGCCTCAGGTATGACCTGGACCTTCAGAGCACCGAGGAACTGGACATAAAGTTGAGGCTAAGGCTTGAGAAAGGAGAGTACAGCATGGACATATACACGGACAAGATAAACCCGGTGCTCGTGGTGGGCGCAGACCCGCTTCCGGGGGACTGGGACATAGAGGCCGAGAAGGTCATAGTCAGCGGAGCGGAGGTGAGCGGAGATGAGTGAGCAGAGCCAGAGCGAGGCGGTCAAGGAGCTTGAGAAGATAGCGGAGGACATATACCGGCAGATAAAGGAGGGAAAGATTCCCGAGATGAAGATACCGGTCAGGACGAAGAACAACATCGTCTTCGACATAAGGCACGGTGTCTGGAAGTATGGCGGGAATTTCGGGAAGAGGAGCGCGAAGAAGCTGGACGGCGCATACATGCTTCTCCGGACCCTCTACATTCTGGACTTCATCAAGGAGATGATAGAGCAGAGAAAATCATCCACGCTAAGGGAGATGTACTACATTTCCGAGGGATGGAACGAGGCCAAGTTCCATGCGCAGGACGAGTCCAACAACCTTGTTGAAGATCTGGAGATCGTAACGCGCTACATGAGGGAGGACTTCAAACTGAGACCCGAGGAGGACGGTGCGAGGGTCATCGGCAACATAACGATAAACGAGACCAATAGAAAGGGAGTGAAGAAGAGGATAAACTGCAGGGACGACGTTGGCGATTCTGGGTATACTATACCCTACAATGTGGAGAGGGAGAAGATAGAGTTCCTGGATGTGGATGCTGACTTCGTGATAGCCATAGAGACTGGCGGTATGTTCGACAGGCTCGTCGAGAACGGTTTCGATGAGAAGGAGAGGGCCGTGCTGGTGCACCTGAAAGGCCAGCCGGCCAGAAGCACCCGAAGATTCCTCAAAAGGATGAACGAGGAGATGGGACTTCCGGTGGTGGTCTTCACCGATGGGGACCCGTGGTCATTCAGGATATTCGCATCGGTTGCCTACGGGGCGATAAAGACCGCTCACCTTTCCGAGTACCTTGCGACGCCCACCGCGGAGTTCGTGGGGATAACCGCATCAGACATACTGAACTACGACCTTCCCACAGATAAACTCAGCGAGAGGGATGTGGATGCCCTTAAAGCAGAGCTATCGGACCCCCGTTTCCAGACCGAGTTCTGGACATCCGAGATAAAGGCAATGCTGGAACTGAAGAAGAAGGCAGAACAGCAGGCCCTTGCCAAGTACGGACTGGACTTTGTAACGGACACCTATCTGCCTGAGAAACTGAGCGACATGGGGATACTCTAGACCCATTTCCTGTCCATCATCCTTCCCGATAGATGCACCGAGAGGTAGAGAAGGAAGGCGCTCCAGTCCAGCAGGAAGATGACCAGAAGTAAGCCGGGGAATCCCATTTCAAGCCCTTTTTTGATGCCGTAGGAACCTATGGAGATGAGGCTGAATATAACGATGGAAACGCTGTAAAGGAGGAGAACATCAGATCTTTTTCCGGAATACCTTATTCCGAAGGGGAGTGCTATGGCAAGGGAAAGGAAGAAGGAGAGAATGAGGATCGCAAATGCCATCGGAAGATAGGAATAACCGGTATATATCGCAAAGTAGAAGGGAAATGAGAGAGCTGCTATGAATGGTAGAACAAGGCTTCCAAGCTTTCCGGTGACTATGGCCCTGCCGGATATTGGAAGGTTCTTCAGTATCCAGAGCGTGTCCTCCTCGGCCAGAAATATGTTCAATCCGGGAAATACGAAGAGGTAGGACGCCAGTATGAAGGCTCCGAGGAAGAGGAAGATGAAGGGCAGGTGCGGGACTATATGCGGCCTTATCTCGGGAGGGAAGATGTCAGGGTCCATGTTGATTGCGAGATATCCGCTAAGGAAGCCGACCATGACAGAGGTGAAAACGAAACTGGTGACCAGCCTGTCCCTCCAGAGAACAGTCATCTCTTTCCATCTCAGCGACTGAACCGGGTCCCTGATTACCTTTGAATAGGGCGCAGCGCTCCCCCTTTCCTTTCTTATGATATATCCGAAGGAGTTCGGGGCCATGTGAAGCAGCCATATGAGATACGGAATCGAGGCAAGTATGAGAAGTGCGATTTGCCAGGGCTCGTGGAAATACCAGAGAGCGCTCATGAACAGGACAGGAATGAGCATGTACCTTCTCTTAGAGCTGAAATAATGAAGTCCGACACCGGCACCCAGGACCATGGAAAGAACAACGCCTCCGGTGAACTTCGCATAGAGTTCTGGATATCCGATGGGCACATGGTAGATGTGCAGAAGCACGATGTATGAGGATGAGAAAAGGGCCCAGAGCCCGAGGTTCACCCAGAAAATCATGGAAAAGATGCCGAGCGAGACGCCCGTGCGCCTTACAGGAGATGCGAACAGGTACTCAATATGTCTGGATGTCACGAAATATCGGTGCATGTCCGCCGAGGCCTTGAGCATGAAGAGGAAGAAGACCACCATGAAAATCTGGTCCATGTTCACAGGAAGTTTGGCATCCATCTCGAAAACGGTCAGCCTCGCCGCCATTATTACGGAGAATGCGATGATGATGGAGAACCACGAGTAAAGAACAGGGCTGTCCCGGGCCCTGGCCTTCAGGGAACGGGATGCCTCGGCGAGCTCAAGAGCGAATATTCGGTGGCCTTCCCTTAACAAGCGAGAAATAGGCATTCTCAACGCTCCCGTATTCCTTCATCAATTCGTCCTTTCTTCCGTGGAAGATGACCTTACCTTTCTTCATGATATAGACGGTATCCGCTATGTTCTCGACAAGGCCGGTGGAATGCGTGGCTATGACGGTGGTGCCGGACCTCTCCTTTATGAAATCCTGAAGGGTTCTTGATGTAAGTGGGTCGAGGCCGTAAACCGGCTCATCCAGCAGAAGATTCTTCGGAGAGTGCATTATCGCAGCTATGATCGATATCTTCTGCTTCATTCCCTTGGAGTATGTGCCTATCTCGTAATCCATGAAATCCAGGATTCCCAGGTTTCCAGCAAGTGTGTCTATCCTTTTATCAGCATTTTCCACCTCTCTCACCGATGCGATGAAGTGAAGGAACTCGCGGCCGGTGAGCCTCTCATACAGATAGGGCATCTCGGGCAGGTATCCCGTTATCCTTCTGGCATCTATGGAATCCCCTTCAACCGGTATGCCATCCACCTCTATGCTCCCCGAGTCGAAGGGAATGATGTTCGCGCATATCTTAAGAAGCGTGCTCTTTCCGGCACCGTTCTCTCCGAGTATCGCTGTAACCTCCCCGTCCCTGAAGTCCAGGCTCACCATGTCCAGTGCCCGTATCTCACCGTATTCCTTCAAAAGTCCTCTTATCTCTATCATTCGGTACCCCTCCCGTCTCGCACTATATAAGAATTTCAGGCAGGCAGCTCACAGTACTTTACTGACCTCTTCCTTCAGTTCCTTGATTACATCGACAGGTGTCGGGTCAACCTCCCTCAGTATCGCTAGATAATAGCTCACGAAGTCACCTACGTAAATCAGAGACATTATCTTCTCGAGTGTGCTCTCACCCCGGGCTCTTACGTCTATAACCTGTGCACCTGCCTTTTTCATGACAGTTCGGTTGAATTCGGTTATCTTCCTCAGTATGTCGTTCTCATCCGCCCGGAGGAATACTGCGGAGAATCCCTTTCCACCCTCATTCCACCCGACTATCTCGTTGTGGTCCATCTCGGTGAGAGCCCCGTAGAATGCTAGCATCTTTGAGTTCTCGTTTATCTGGGTGTGCCAGCGGTTCGCTGCCGAGACATAAGGGCCGTAGGAATATATCACCGGAATCCTTTCAGCCAGCTGTGCGGCTATTCTTTTTGCCTCGTTATCTTCTAAAGGCACCGAAGGATTCAGGCTCTCTCTCATTTTTTTCAGGAGAGCGCTCACCTTCATCATCTCGACTTCGGGGTCGTAGATGTTGAGGGATTTCATGATGCTACCTATGGCAGAAACAAGGTATCCTAGGGCAGCCCTCGGCTGAAGGCCTTTCGGAACCTCTATGAAGTATCCTCCTTTTTCCTCCATGAGCTCTTTTAGCTTCCCTCCTGACGATATCGCAATCACCGTGGCCTTTCTCTCGAAGGCCTCCCTCACCATGTTAAGTGTCTCATAGGTGTTTCCAGAGTAGGAAAGGGCTATAACAAGGCTTTTTTTGGATACAAAGCTCGGTATAACGTATTTTCTGTTTGTTACGAATGGCATATGCAGCCTTTCGCATAACCATGCAGCTGCTATCTCTCCTGCAATGGCGGAACCGCCCATCCCGCATGCCACTATATTTTCCGGGCGGAAATAGGGTATGTCAACCCTGTTTCCATGCATGCCCTGTATGAGATGTTCGGGAAGCGAGAATATGGAAGAGAGCATATCTTCTCTGTCTATCGCCTCCATTTTCGCTCTGTCCTCCAGAACATCAAAGTTTTCTGTCAGTATATCACCTCATTTGGAGTGCCGAGGACGGGGTTTGAACCCGTGACCTTCGGATTTCCCGGGAACGAGCGTCCGCATCAGTCCCTATGAGTCCGACGCTCCACCAGGCTGAGCCACCTCGGCTTGGGGTTTTACTCCTCGGAGGGGCTCTCCTCTTCGGAGTTTTCAGGGTGAAGGGCAGAATATATCTTTCCTGCCGCAGCTTTACCCAGTTTTTCTATGGACTCAAGGTCCTCGAGGCTGGCGCTCTTCAGGGATTCAAGGCTCTTATAGCCCGCATCGTAGACAAGTCTGGCCTTAGCAGGGCCGATTCCGTCTATGGACTCAAGGGCCTCCATGACAGCCTCTTCGTTCTCCTCCTTTATGGCCTCCTGTCTCTCATCCACAGCAGGCTTTCTGAGGATTTCGGACTTCCTTATCTCAACCCTTTTCACAGGCCTTATCTTCTTACAGTCCTTTGCAACCGCCTTGGAAAGCTCTCCGGATACCATCGCCTTTACTAGCTCAGGCATCGTCATGTTTGCAGTTAGGGCCCTGATGGTCTCACGGGACTGCATCCTTATGGCATGCTGATGTGATGAGGATATCCTGCCGATGGATATGGCTACGAGCTTCACCCTTACCTTGTAACCGTCCTTTGTTCTGACATCCACCACATCCTCTATCTTGGAGCTCCTCCTTCTGGTGAGCCGGCGCACATAATCGCTGGTCATGTCATGCCCTATGAACTCGGTCGTGGCGTCTGTACCCTTTATTCCATTGATCTTGAAATAGAGCTTGATATGTGATTTTGTGAAATCTCCCGATATATCCTGAAGACTGGTCTCGCTCACCCTTCCAAGCAGCATCTCGGGCTCTCTGGCCGGAGTCTCACCTATCTCGGCGTTGTTGAACATGCCGGGAGCGAGTACTCTGTACCACTGCTTGGCTTTCCATGCTTCTCGTGTCTTACGGGCAGCGACCCTTGCTCTTGCCTTTTTTGCCATGTTTTGCCTCCTTGAAACTGAGGTTAGCGCTCTCCTACTGCTAACCCTTTATAATACTTTTGTTCGGGAAGCCGCAAATCGCCAACTGTTATATATGCCCTTCGGATGCTCCATTATGCTCGATATCAGGCTCATAAGGGAGAATCCAGACATCGTGAGGGAATCGCAGAGGCGCAGGAGAGCCGACATTTCAATAGTTGACAGGGTTCTCGAGTACGACAATCTGTGGAAGGATGCGTTAAAGAGGATAAACGAGCTCAGGGCCCTGCGCAACTCGAAGAGCCGCGAGATAGGCCAGATAAAGAAATCGGGTGGCGACATATCGCAGGTCACCGCTGAGATGAAGTCCATTTCATCTGAGATAAAGCAACTCGAGGTGAAGGTGGACGAGTACCTGTCGGAGAGGGACAGGCTGCTGAGGTCGATACCGAACCTTCTTGACCCTGATGTTCCGGACGGAGAGGATGAGGATGACAACCTTCCCATAAGGTTCTGGGGAAGGGCCAGGGTGAAGCCGGACGATATCGAGCATTTCAATGAGGAATCCCTTGGAAAGATGGAACACGAGGTGCTTTCATTCGAGGCGGTCAGCCATGTGGACATTATGGAAGACAAAGGGCTGGCGGACATAGCGAGGGCCGCAAAGGTCTCGGCATCCAGATTCTACTACATGAAGGGAAAACTGACGATACTGGACCTCGCACTGCAGCGCTTCGCACTGGACATGCTGATGAAGAAGGGGTATGCGCCCGTTCTCCCGCCATACATGCTCAGGAAGGAGGCTGAGGAGGGGGTGACGGACCTGAGCGCTTTCGAGGACACCATCTACAAGATTGAGGGAGAGGACCTCTATATGATACCGACATCAGAGCACCCTCTGGCCGCAATGTACATGAACGAGATACTGGAGCCCGACATGCTGCCCGTGAAGTACGCGGGGGTGAGCACCTGCTTCAGAAAGGAGGCGGGAGCGCACGGAAAGGACACGAAGGGCATATTCAGGGTGCACCAGTTCAACAAGGTGGAGCAGTTCGTGTTCTCGAAGCCGGAGGATTCAAAGGAGATCCATGAGGAACTGATAGCCAATGCGGAGGAGATATTCAAGGCCCTGGAGATACCGTACAGGATAGTGAATGTCTGCTCAGGTGACCTGGGGGCCGTGGCATCGAAGAAATACGACCTGGAGGCGTGGATGCCGGTGCAGGGGAAGTTCAGGGAGATGGTGTCTGCCAGCAATGTCCTTGAATATCAGGCGCGCAGGCTGAACATAAGGTACCGCGGAAAGGGAGAGAACATATTCGTTCACACGCTGAACAGCACTGCCATTGCCACCACGAGGGCCGCCGTAGCAATAATGGAGAACCACCAGACCGAGGACGGAAGGATAATCATACCGAAGGCGCTCCGCCCTTACACAGGGTTCGACGAGATATGAAAAACGGATAACAATGATTTTCAGGGAAAATTACTTATAGCGATGAATGGATATGGGCATGGTGAGATACTGAGAAATAAGGGAAAAGAGAGCAAGCAACCTGAGCAGGTGGATAGCATTTTGGCCCACACTTACCTTTAGGTGATAAAATGAACTTAAGTGAAAAGAGGCTTAAAATTGCAATCCCGGCCATTGTCATGGCAATTCTGGTACTTGCAGCCCTGTTTTTCCCGTTCCAGGGAGATGAAAGCGAGGAATCAGAGATGCACACGAGCTATGTCATAAAAACCATGGCCCCAGATGACGAGAGCTACACCCTTATACTGCCAATACCTGTGGATGAAAACGGAGACCCATTACCTCTGACAGAACAGCTTCACATAGAAGGAAACGGAAGTTTTGAAATACTCAATGAAAGCTATGGATGGGTGGTAAGAGTGGACGGGAGGGGCGATCTGGTTGTTAGTGGAGAGATGAACTATTTCAGTGAGCCGACCTTCCCAAGCATAGTGAATTCCACCGGGCCGCCAGTCCAGAATCCCAAGTATTCGTGGGAAGAGAAGATCCCAGGGTACTGGAACACCACGATATACTCCAGCAAAAGAGACATCCTTTTATCGATCTCATATTCTTCAAATAAAATCTGTGGATACGAGGCTGAAGGGATAAGCTGGGGGACATTCAAATGGAATGAAGAAGAAGGCAAATGGGACGATTCCATATATCTGAATGAAAACGGATGGGTGCCTTTGACCCTCAATGTAACGGAACTTCTGAGAAATGTGTATTAGCGGAACCGTTTTTATGCCAGCTCTGCCCCCACCTCCGGTTTCTCAGGAATGGAATGAGGGGATGGATGACCGATAAGGGCAGTAAGCGATGCTGAGGAAAAGAAGGAAATAAGACACCCCCGTCATTCTTATATTCCATTGCCCGCTCTTCCTTAAAGGAGCCGAAGAGATATGACCTGCAAATGGTATTGCTGCTGCCCTGTCCGGAGATTCACCGAGGAGGGAAAGATTGAGAGGAGATGGGTCGAGGAGTACTGCCTCGGGGACAGATGGAGGGAATGCGTAAGGTATCGGATGGAAGAGAACGGGGAGTACCACCCGGACAACATGCTTCCCGATGGCAGCATACGGGAAGGGCTGTAGGGCAAACTAATAAAACCAGAACCCTTTTTCCACCCATGCAGATAATCAAGCTCGGAGGCAGCCTGATAACCGACAAGAAGAAGGCGAAAAGGCCGAGAAAAGGCGTTATGGAGCGTCTTGCGAATGAGATGGCGGCATCCGGGGAGAAGCTCATGGTCGTGCACGGCGCGGGCTCCTACGGGCACCACCTAGCGAAGGAAGGGAAATTGAACGAGGGATTCATCGGCGAGTGGCAGATGGAGTATCTCTCAAAGGTGCACAGGGACATGAGGGAACTGAACCTGATGGTGATGAACGCCATGATAGACGCCGGCCTGAACCCGATATCCATACCTCCTTCCAGCATAGCGGTGTACGAGGCAGGGAACCTCTCGCATTTTCCAACGCAGCTCTTCGAGATGTACTCACGCATGGGCCTGACCCCGCTCAGTTTCGGCGACATGGTGCCCGACACCAAAAGGCTGTTCTCAATATGCTCCGGAGACCATATCATGAGGGAACTGGCAGGGCTGGAAGGTGTCGAAAGGGCCATATTCGCAACCGATGTGGACGGCATCTACGACAGGCCGCCAACCGAGAAAGGAGCGGAGCTCCTTGAGGAGATATATCCTGATAAGCAGGTTCTCACTGAGGTCATGTACACAGACACCACTGGCGGAATGGCGCAGAAGATAGCCGACGGCCTCGCTATCGCAAGGAAAGGCGTCGAGGTACTGGTCATAAACGGGCTTTTCGAAGGAAGGCTGGAAAAGGCTATTAAGGGCGAGAGAGTACCGGGTACACGCATAAGGTGGAAGAAAGATGATTGAGAAGCGCAAGAACGAGCACATCGAGATATGCCTCGGAAGGAACACGAAGGCCCACCACAATCACTGGGATGACATAGATCTGGTTCACAGAGCGCTCCCCGAGGTGGATTTTGACAACATAGACCTCAGCACTGAACTGTTCGGTGTCGAACTCAAGGCACCGATCATCATATCCGCGATGACCGGGGGCACTGAACTTGGAAAGAGGATAAACGAGAACCTGGCGATAGCCGCGGAGAAACTGGGCATCGGCATGGGTGTGGGCAGCCAGAGGCCGTATCTCGTGGACAGGAGCCTTGGCGAGACATACAGCATAGTGAAGGAGCACAGGGTCCCGCTCTTGCTGGGCAACATCGGAGCGCCTCAGTTGATAGACCAGAAGAGAAGCCCGGGGGTCACGAGAAAACAGCTTGAGAAGCTCATGATAATGCTGGATGCGGACATCCTTGCGGTGCATCTCAATTTCCTTCAGGAAGCCGTTCAGCCCGAGGGTGACATGAGGGCAGAGGGAATCCTCTCCGCTATAAGCTCCCTTTCAAAGTCATTCCCTGTCATCGTTAAGGAAACCGGCGCAGGCATATCCCGCGGAATGGCCCTGAAGCTCAAGAGGGCAGGTGTCATGGGAATAGATGTGGGCGGCATGGGCGGAACATCCTTCGCTGCGGTTGAGAAGTACAGGGCAGAGGCCAGAGGCGACAGGAGAAAGGCGGAGCTCGGTGAGATATTCTGGGACTGGGGAATACCCACGCCTGCGTCCGTTCTTGAGGCATCGGTTGGAATACCGGTTATCGCAACGGGCGGAATAAGGAACGGACTGGACGCTGCAAAGGCCCTGTCTCTGGGGGCGAGCGCTGTGGGCATCGCCGGGGAACTTCTGAAGCCTGCCACGGAATCGCCCGAGGCGGTCATTGAGAAACTGGAGGGCATAATACATCAACTGAAGGTGGCCATGTTCCTTGTGGGCGCTCGGAATGTCTACACCATGAAGAACACGAGGGTGATAGTCCACGGAAGGCTGAGGGACTGGTTCGAGCAGGTGGAGGTCTGAGCATGGAGATGGTCTGTCCGAAGTGCGGCTCACAGATGGAGCCCATGGAGAAGAGCGATATACTTGGCGTACACACATGGTATCATTGCCCGAAGTGTGACGAGAGACACCACATATTCGAAGGAGTTCTCAAGAAGTACAGGGAACCGATATGGAAGGAGATAGAATCGTATTTCTACGGGGATTTCAAAGCAGTATCAGATCTAAGGAACGAGGAAGTGGAGAAACTGCACTGGGAGATGGTCACCGACTACCCGAAGAGAAAGGGAAAATACACGAGGCCAACACTTCTGGCTCTCACTGCCGGGGCCATGGGAGTTCCGCTTGAGAAGAGCATAAAGACCGCCGCTGCCATGCAGACATCCGAGGACTGGATACTGATACACGACGACTGGCAGGACGGCTCAACGATGAGAAGGGGGAAGCCCGCCCTTCACCTGATATACGGGCCCGAACTTGCGATAAACGCAGGGGATTCCCTTCACATAATCATGTGGAGGATGCTAAGGGACAACTTAGATATTCTGGACCGTGATGTCGCGCTCCGCATAATTGACGAGTTCTACGACATGATGCAGAGGACCACTCTCGGGCAGACAGCGGAGATGCTCTGGATACAGGAAAAGAGGTATGATTTGAAGGAAGAGGATGCGTACTACATCATAGACGGAAAGACCTCATATTACAGCCTCGCAGGGCCCATGAGGCTCGGGGCCATACTCGCAGGGGCCGATGAAGACACTCTGGACGTGCTCTCCGAGTTCGGCACCTATCTCGGAAGGGCGTTTCAGATAAGGGACGACCTTCTTGACCTGAAGACCGATTTCAGAGGTCTAAAGGAAAGAGGAGGCGACATAAGGGAGGGCAAGAGGTCCCTTATGCTCATACACCTCCTGAACCACGCCAGCGAGGATGACAGGCAGGCTGTGATATCCATACTTGAGAAACCGAGGGATAAAATAGGAAAGGAGGATATAGACACCGTCATAGGCCTTATGGAAAGATACGGCTCCCTGGAGCACGGAGAGAGCGAAGCTAGGAAATGGGCTGAGAAGGCCCTCCACACCCTTAGAACAAAGATGGACTTCCTTAAAGGAGATGAGAGAGAGGCGATAGAATGGGCCGTGGACTTTATGCTCACACGGGATTTCTGAGGAGGGCACATGCCTAAGCCAGCATACAGGCCTGCCATCATAATGGCCATGACTTTCCTCATTGCTCAATTCCTTGCGCTCCTGATAATTCCGCTTTATCCCCAGGAATACAGGGCCTTCGGAGACCCGAACAATGTTATGAACCCGATATACTACGTCCTCCTGGTACTCGTAACCACGGCTATAATGCTATTTTTCGCAAAGAAGGGCATGGATATATTGATTCAGTACTTTATGATAGCCTCCGTGTGGGGAACCGTGGTTTTCGTGCTTTATCCTGTGATATACACGCTTATCCCGCTGGTGCCCTTTATGATGCTCGGTTTCATAGACATACCCCTGATAGTCTCCATAATAGTGGCAACTCTCATATCCGGAGCACTCTACATAAAGCCGGAATGGTATGTGATAGACATAGCCGGAGTTGTTATGGGTTCAGGCATAATTGCAGTGCTCGGCCTATCATTCGGCATACTTCCCACCATAGTACTTCTTATCATCATGGCTGTCTATGACTTCATATCGGTCTACCGCACGAAGCACATGCTTGACCTTGCCGATGCGGTGCTTGAAACCAAACTGCCCATCGTTATGGTTGCCCCCAAGGAAAGGAACTACTCATTCGTCGAGGACACTATAAAGATAAAGAAGGAGGACAGGGGCGCGGGAGGCGAAAGGGAAGCGATGTTCATGGGCCTTGGTGACATAATCATACCCGGAATCCTGCCGGCATCCATATTCCTCAACTCAGGGGCGCCCCACGACATCGCATTCGGAATCGCTACATTCTCGATAATTGGCGCTTTCATGGGCTACCTACTTCTCCTTCACTTCGTGTTCAAGGGAAAGGCGCATGCAGGCCTCCCTCCGCTGAACACCGGTGCGATACTCGGATACATGATAGGGGCGTTCATCCTGACCGGGAACCCGATATTCGGAATTGCGTTCGGGTGGTGAGATGAGGGACAAGGTCGAGAAGAGATACGACAGGTTCAGCAGCTTCTATGATTTTCTCGATACCTTTCCGGGTCTCGGTTCCGCAGAAGAAAAGTGGAGAAGACAGGCCATAGATATGCTGCGAATAGAGAGGGGCTCCATTGTGGTGGACATAGCTACCGGAACAGGGCTGATCCTACCATGGATAGCGGAGAAAAGGCCGAAGACGGTCATCGGCATAGACATATCCAGAAACATGCTGCTCAAGGCTAAGAAGAGGATGGAGGGTATGGGGGAGCACATGATAATCAGAGGGGATGTCGAAGCGCTCCCGTTCAGGGATGACAGCATAGACAGGGTGATAAGCACCTTTTCCCTGACAACCATTCCTGGATATGAGAAGGCCATAGACGAGATGCTCAGGGTGATGTCCATACACGGAAGAGGGGTGATAATGGACACCGGAAGACCGAAGAAGGCATGGGCGAAGGTGATGCACGGCCTGATAACTCCGGTTGCAAAGCTCTTCGGAAGGACGCACTTCGACAGGGATATTGAGGGAGCTCTCCGCAGCAGGGCAAAGATAATAGAGAGAAGCGAGTTCTACGGTGGAATGGTGTATGCCCTCGTTTTCGAGAAGGTGAGAGATTGAACCTGCAGGAACTGGTCAGGTCGCTGAGGCCTGAGAGCCCAAGGGAATTCGATGAAACGAAGCCCATCGCAATGTGGACCGAGAAGGACACATCGAAGGGAGAGATAGTGGACGCCTTCGTCCTGATACTTCGTACAAGGGGCTGTTACTGGGCGCTCAACTCGGGATGCACCATGTGCGGGTACATCAACGATGCAAGGATGGAACCGGTCTCCGATGAGAACATGGAGATCCAGCTTGAAAAGGCACTTAAAAGGTACAGGGGAGAGAAGGTGGTAAAGATATTCACATCTGGCAGTTTCCTTGACCCGAACGAGATATCACCAGAGATGCAGGTGAGGATAGCCCGAGCGTTCAAGGATGCAGAGCGCTTCATCGTGGAATCGCTGCCAGAATTCGTCACTGAAAAGATACTCGAACCCGTGGTGCAGGACAATCTTGAGATAGCCATAGGGCTGGAGAGCGCATCCGACGAGGTTCTGGAAAGGAATGTGAACAAGTCATTCAGGGTGAAGGACTACATTCGGGCAGCAGAACTGATGAGTGAGATTGGAATAGCGTTGAAGACATACCTTCTCCTGAAGCCTCCCTTCATGACCGAAAATGAGGCCATTGAGGACGCGGAGCGCTCTGTCCTGTTCGCTGCGAAGTACTCATCCGAGATATCCCTGAACCCGATAAACATACAGTCGCACACCCTTGTGAACCGATTGTGGAAAAGGGGGGAGTACAGGCCGCCGTGGCTCTGGTCGGTCATAGAGGTCATAAAGGCAACGAAGCCGGAGATAGGCGATGTCCGTCTCGTCTCATGGCCAACGGCCGGAGGGCTTCAGAGGGGAGCGCACAACTGCGGGAAATGCGATAAAGACGTCTTGAAGGCAATAGAGGAATTCTCGCTCACGCAGGACCTTTCGGTCTTCGACGGGCTTTCATGCTCCTGCATTGATGAATGGAAGGATGTTCTGCAAACCGGAGATTCCCTGGGATTCGAGTGGAGAATTGACTAGACCCATTCCGCCAGCTGCTCTGCCTTCGTGAAGACCTTCTTTCTCATGAGATATATGGTGAGCGCCGCCGTTATCATGCCTCCGCCAGTTATCATGAAGTAGATTATCATCTGGTACTCCGCTGCGACCAGCGGGTCAGTGCCTGCCATTATGAGGCCTGTCATCGCTCCCGGGATGAAGATTATTCCAAGGGTCTTAAGGCGGTCTATGGTCGGCATTATCGCGGCCTTTATCGCCTGCTTCCCGAACTCATCCATCGCTATTTCCGATGGTATCCCGAGGGAGAGAGCGCTCTCCACCCGGTCCTTTCCGAGCCTTATCTCACGCAGAAACCTCTCGCTCGTAAGTGAGCATATAGTCATGGAGTTCCCGAATACCATGCCTGAAAGAGGGATGATGAACTGGGGACTCATCGGCATCGCACCGGACAATGCCAGAACGACTATCACCACAACGGAGCCCGTGAGTATGGCCGGCGTTGTTACAGAGCCGGCATCAGGCATTCCAGACGCCCTTTTAGCGGATGTCCTTCCTGCCACGAGCACCATTCCGATGAGCAGTATCCATATCAGAAGGTACCAGTAAGGTGAGGAGAATATGTATGTGAGGAAAAGGGCGAGGAGGAATATCTGCACACCTCCTTTGAGGAGCGCATACAGGTACTCTTTTTCAGTTCCAAGCCTCTTCATTCTCATGAGCGCAACCGCAACGACTATCAGAACACCCGCCATTGCCATAGTTAAAAGGGCCTGCTCCGGCGTGTAGGGTATCCCGCTCAATAGACCCCCTCCCATTCGAACCCGTCCTTCTTTCCCACTTTCACCACCTTTCCGTCCTTTATGGATGCTATCCTGTTCCCGACCCGGAGCGCCTGCTCTGTGTCATGGGTGACCCATATCACCGTGAGCCTCCGTTTTTTCACCATATCCAGTATGCTTCTTTCGATGAGTTCCACCTTCTTCGGGTCAACGCCTGCCGTCGGCTCGTCGAGAAGCAATGCCTCCGGCCTGAGTGCTATGGCGCGGGCAAGAGCTACCCTCTTTTTCTCTCCTCCTGAGAGCTTTTCGGCATCCCTGTGAAAGAGTTCCTCGGGGACTCCAGAATCCCTCAGGGCATTCACGACCCTCTTCTCACCCTCTATTCCCGCGATTTTCAGAGGCGTCATAACATTCTCCATGACCGTTCCGGGAAACATCACGCTGTTCTGTGGCATCAGGACGACACGGCGCCTGAGCTCAACAGGGTCAATTTTCCGTATGTCCTTTCCATCAACCCTTATCTCTCCCGAATCTATGTCTATAAGCCGGTTTATGCACCTGAGCAGTGTGGATTTTCCAGAGCCAGAGGGACCGACAAGGGAGAGTATCTCGCCTCTGCGCACTGTCAGGTCTATCCCCCTGAGTATCTCCTTCTTTCCGTAGGATTTCTTCACGCCTTTCAGGCCTATGTGTATGTCCGAGGGATTCATGGGTGTGCAGCGCAGTGGGATTAAAAGATATGCGTCACACTTTCACCCACCCCTCCTCCATCCTTAAATGTCTGCATACTGTAAGGTCATTTCCAAGGTGATGGAATGGATGAGTTCATTGAATACGAGGACCCGGCATATATGGAGGTGGACATCTCAAAGCCATGTGAGAGGCCCGGAGCCTTCAGGGAGGTCATCTTCGGCACGGATGTGAGCAGATTGAAGTATGACATGATGGAAACGCTTTTCAGGGTCATGTCTGCCGACTGGGGAAAGGGAATCGCCGCACCATACGGATATCCTGCGGACGGGTGCAGCGCTGAGAAGGTCAGAGAGGAGTTCGGAAAAGAGGCCCTTGATCTGTTGAAGGAGGCGGAGCGCATCGGAATGGACATTCGATCGGAATGGTCATGGGCGCTCATTACCGCCGCACCTGAAGATATGCGGGACAATGTCATAGAGGCTGTGCTTCGCCAGATTCCCTGGGGTCACGTATTCATCGAAGCGCTCCTTCTGGAAGGGGACATATCCAGAGCGGAACTGGAAAGGGTGTTCGATGAGAGGATAGGAAGGCTGACATTCGTGGAGCGCACGCCCCTACTGACGGCGGAAGTGACGCTGTCCAGCCTCGATGATGTCGAGTGGTACAGCCTGAGCAGGTTCTAGTTTCGCACAAAGCTTTTTACGCAGCACGATTTCCCAGCAAGCGGTGAAGATATGATATCACCCGAACAGATGGCAAAGCTAGAGGCCATAGGCAGCGAGGAACTGATGGATTTCGTGAACAGGTATGTTGAACTGATGGAGCCGGATTCCGTCTTCGTATGCACGGATTCGGATGAGGATTACAGATATATCCGGGAGAGAGCGCTCCGCGAGGGCGAGGAAAGGCAGTTGAAGGACTTCGGCTCGCACACGGTCCATTTCGACAACTACTACGACCAGGCAAGGGACAAGAAGAACACGGCGATACTCACGGACGGGGAGGAAATACCCTTCATAAACACGAAGGACCGCAGCGAGGGCCTTGAGGAGATTCACGAGATTATGAAAGAGATAATGAAGGGAAGGGAGATGATAGTTGCTTTCTTCTCGCTCGGCCCCAGAGAGTCCCCTTTCAGCATACTGGGCGTCCAGATAACCGATTCCCCCTATGTAGCACACAGCGAGCACATGCTCTACAGGACAGCATACGATGAGTTCAAAAGGATTGGCAAGGGTGTGGAGTTCTTCAAATTCGTACACTCTGAGGGAGAGCTGGACGAGAGGAAGAGTTCCAAGAACCTCGATAAGAGGCGCGTCTACATAGACCTGAAGGAGAAGAGTGTCTACTCGGTAAACACCCAGTATGGCGGAAACACCATAGGCCTCAAGAAACCGGCTTTCAGACTGACCATAGATCAGGCTGCCAGAGAGGGCTGGCTTTCTGAGCACATGTTCCTGATGGGTGTGAATGGCCCTGATGGAAGGGTCAGTTATTTCACAGGAGCGTTCCCCTCAATGTGCGGAAAGACATCTACATGCATGGTGAGAGGTGAAAGGCTCGTGGGTGATGACCTCTCATTCATAAGGAACATAGATGGCGAAGCAAGGGCAGTGAATGTGGAGAACGGTGTCTTTGGAATAATTCAGGGCATAAATTCAAGGGATGACCCTCAGATATGGAATGTCCTGCACTCCGACAATGAGGTGATATTCTCCAACATTCTTGTCAGCGAGGGGCTACCTTACTGGACCGGCAAGGACGGAGAGCTCCCGGACAGGGGAGAGAACCATAGCGGAGAGTGGTGGAAGGGAAAGAAGGACGCAGAGGGCAACGAGATACCACCCAGCCATAAGAACGCGAGGTTCACCGTCAGGCTCTCCTCTTTTGAGAATTTGGACGCGGACGCTCTTGATGCAGGAAAAGGAGTACCTCTCAGCGGAATAATCTTCGGAGGAAGGGATGCAGACACATGGCCACCTGTATGTGAGTCATTCAACTGGAAGCACGGCATCATAACGAAGGGGGCCTCTCTCGAGTCCGAGACAACGGCAGCAACACTTGGCAAGGAGGGTGTGAGGAAGTTCAATCCCATGGCCATACTGGATTTCATGTCCATAAACCTCGGGAAGTACCTGAGAAACTACCTAGATTTCGAGAAAAAGCTTCAGAAGGTCCCGAAGGTATTTGCTGTGAATTACTTCATAAGGGATGAGAACGGCAATTTTCTGAATGAGAAGACTGACAAGGCGGTCTGGCTCAAGTGGATGGAATTGAGGGTTCACGGAGATGTCTCTGCGCTCGAGAGCCCGATAGGATACATACCGATATACCGGGACCTGAAAGCCCTGTTCAAAGAGGTGCTCAACAAAGACTACAGTGAGGAGGACTACGAGAAGCAGTTTACCATACGCGTACCTGAACTTCTCAACAAGATAGAGCGGATAGAAAAGGCATATCGCGAGATAGATGGAACACCTGAGGAGCTATTTGAGGAACTTGAGGAGGAAAGAGAGAGACTCGAGGAAACACTCAGGCATTATGGAAAGAGATTATCACCGTTTGATATAGGATTCATATAATGCAACAGATTTGACCGCCATAGCTTTATATAGAGGAAAAATGGGCGAGCGGTGATAGCATGGAGTCCTATGATACAGTGATAATAGGTGCCGGCCCGGCAGGTTTGAATGCCGCCATATATGCAGTACGTGCCGGTCTGAGTGCCATAGTGCTGGACGGAAAGACAGCCGGTGGTCTGGTAGCAGAGTCTCCGGCCATAGAGAACTATCTCGGTTTCAGCAGCATAGACGGTATGAAACTCTCGGCCAAGTTCAAGACACATGCACAGCACTATGTCCAGATAAAGGAAATAGAGCCAGTAACGGACATAATCAGAAAAGAAGATGTGTTTCTTGTGAAGACAGAGAGAGGCGAGTACTCCGCGAAGACCATAATACTGGCAACGGGGAGCGAGCACCGCCACCTCGGAATACCCGGTGAGGAGGAGTTCTCCGGGCGTGGAGTTTCTTACTGCTCCACATGTGACGGATTCTTCTTCAGGAACAAGGAGGTTCTGGTCGTGGGTGGTGGAAATACCGCTGTCGGCGACGCTATATACCTTAAAGGTGTCGGCTGCAATGTCAGGCTCGTTCACAGAAGGGGCTCACTCCGTGCTGAAAAGGCCCTGCAGGATAAGATGTTCTCCATGGACATACCTGTTATGTGGGATTCCGAGCTTGTGGAGATATATGGTGATAGCAAGGTCAAAGGAGTCAGGGTAAGGAACAAAAAGACGGGTGAGATAAGCGATGTGGCGGTTGATGGTATTTTCATATCGATAGGGGAGGACCCGAATAACGATCTTGCCAAAAATCTCGGTGTAAAGCTTGCTGATGATGGATACGTGATAATAGATAGGTTCAGCAGGACCAATGTACCGGGAGTGTATGCTGCCGGTGACCTTACCGGAGGGGTCAAGCAGATAATCGTAGCTGCATCCGAAGGTGCGGTAGCAGCTCTTTCTGCCTACGAGGACATAAACAACCCCTACTGGAAGAAAGATGAAGGAAGTGTAGAAGGATTTGAAATATGAGGTGAGAAAAATGGAACAACTGATAGATGAGGAATCAAGGCAGGAACTGAAAGAAAAGTTCCAGAAAGAGATGAAGAGGCCCGTCGAACTCATGGTCTTCATAGACCCGGAGGACAGCGAGCACAAGGATTATTCCGATTTCTCGGTGCAGATATCGAAGGAACTGGCCGAGATAGACGACAGAATAAAGGTGAAAGTTTTCAACAAGGGCGACCCCGAGTGTGAGAAATACGATGTAAGCCGCTTTCCTAGCATACTCATAGACCCTGACTCCGGTTATAAGATAAGGTACACCGGAGCACCAGCCGGGCAGGAGGGCTGGGGATTCGTGGAGACAATAACCCTTGTTTCAAGGGATGACCCGGGGCTGCTTCCGGTAAATGCTGAGAAGCTCAGAGGCCTCAGCAAGGATGTGAAGGTGCAGGTATATGTAACACCTTCGTGCCCTTATTGCCCGATGGCAGTCGTTCTGGCCAACAAGGCGGCCATAGCTGCAAAGGGAAAGGTCATGGCAGAGTGTGTGGAAGCATACGAGAACCCGGACCTTGCGGACCTCTACAATGTGAGCGCTGTGCCCCAGCAGGTTCACAATGATGGTGCTCTGATATCCGTTGGTGTGCAGCCTGAGGACAAGTTCGTGGACGACATACTGAAGTCCTGAGGCAGGAAAAATGTCCGAGAAGGATGAGGAACTGAAGCAGAAGATCATGGATGCGCTCTCCAATGTCATAGACCCGGAGACATTCATAGATGTCGTCACCATGAACCTCATCCTGAAACTGGAGGTAAAGGACGGGAATGTGGAGGCGGTCTTCCGCCCATCCGCACCCACCTGCCCTCTCGGCGTCCAGCTGGCATACAGCGTAAAGAAGGCGATAAAGGATGTCGAGGGGGTCAAATCCGTTAAGCTCACAGTTGTGGATTACATAATGGCAAACGAACTGAACAAGATGCTGGAAGAGGAAGATGTCTGAGATATACCGCATGATTCTTGAATGCCTCTCCGGAAGGGTGCTGGAGATAGGATGTGGTTCCGGGCGACTGACCGATTTTTTGAACGAAAAAGGGCTTGATGCAACCGGATTAGACCCTTATGCATACGGAAGCAACTGTATCAGGGCCTATGCCGAGGAACTGCCCTTCGATGACGGGGAATTCGATTCCATCGTATCTGTGAAAAGCCTGCACCACACCGAAGCGCCGAAGGCGCTCAGGGAGGCGCTCCGTGTTCTCAAAAAGGGAGGAAGGATATGCATAGCGGACTGGGTATTCGGAGCGCAAACAGGAATACCTGAGCGATATTTCACTCACGATGAGATAAGGAAGATGCTATCCGATGCAGGGTTCGGTTCCATAGAGTTCATGGAATCGCCAGAGCGTGATATCTTCATTGTCAGGGCCATCAAATAAGGCCGGCGAAGAGCGCCAGAAGGTAGTAGGCGAGCGCGGGGAACAGGACCATTGTAAAATCGTCGTTGAGCCATCTCAGTTTTTCATGTTTCCCGAGCATCTCCGACCATATGCCGACCCCGGCAACTATTGGGCCGATTATCAACTGCTCGTAACTGACCATTCCGAAGGGAACTATGGATGTTATATAGAATATCAGGGTGTACAGGATCAGGGCTGAGGGTATCATCCACTTCTTCTTCCGGTAATATCCCATGAAGGGGTCTATCCATGCCCATGCGAACACGATGGGGACATTCACCCACACAGGAAAGAGGAAGAAGGAAACACCGAGCCCGATAGCGCACCATCCGAAGCCCGATAGTGTGTTCTTCTCGTAGTTCCTGAAAAGAGGTATGTCGAATCCTAGGAATATGCGCAGAACCTCGAAGAGCATCACGATGCCGACCACCAGTATGGCTGTAAGGTCCCTGTAGAACTCACCCACAGGGAGCACATAATAGAGCAGAGCGACAAAGCCGAACATATGGATTATCTTCCTCGTTTTCTCGTATTCCATCGTTTTCCAATCCTGCATTTCATATTAATAGCTTATGGACATTTCTGGCTCAAAGTTTATCTTCATGAAACTAATGAGTCCGTATGCATGCGATATCCTTCCTTGATATGCGAGAGTACGACAGAAACGCCGTGTTCCTCGGTGTTCCGGAGGAATCACTGATGGAGAACGCCGGAAGAGGCGCGGCTGAGATAATCGCAGATGAGTACGATGTTAAGGGAAAGAGGATACTGATAATTTGCGGCACAGGGAACAATGCAGGGGACGGAACGGTCGTTGCCAGATACCTGAAGGAGAAAGGCGCTCTCCCCGCAATATATCTTCTCAAGGGCAGGGTGAGAAGCGAACTGTCCAACATGAACCTGAAAAGGGCAGAGGAGAGGGGGATATCTGTGCACACATCCGGGCTTAAGGAGCTCATAGAGCGCTCCGATATGCTCATTGATGCCCTGCTGGGAATAGGCGTATCTGGCAATCCTAAGGAGCCGTATAAGAGCGCAATAGAGATGATGAACTCCTCGGGAAAACCGATAATTTCCATAGACATACCGTCCGGAATGGGCTATGACCCATCTGTAAAACCTGAGCTCACCATAACATTCGACTCCCCGAAGGAGGGCATGGAGGGAAATGTGAGGGTCGTGGACATCGGGATTCCCAAGGATGCGAAGGAATATGTCGGACCCGGAGCATTCGTGCGCTACCCGAGGCTGAGAAAGGACGCGCACAAAGGGGACGGCGGACGAATAATGATAATCGGAGGCGGGCCGTACCACGGAGCGCCGATAATGGCAGGAAAGGCGGCATACCGCGCCGGTTCGGACCTCGTCTATCTGACCGTACCGGAGAGGATATACTCAATTGCGGCATCATCCTGTGATAACTTCATAGTCAGGTCGGCGGGAAATGAGGTGATAGATAAAGGGGCTCTTTCCATAATCGGGAGCATGCAGGACAAGATGCATGCCGTTCTTATAGGCCCGGGGATCGGCAGGGATGATAGGACAAAGAGAGCCATAGCTTCCTTGCTGGAGAAGGTGAAGGCCCCTATGATAATAGATGCCGATGCGCTCCACATGATAGACCTCAATAAAGTCCCTGAGGGAACGGTTATAACCCCGCACAGGGGCGAGTTCAGGGCGTTGTTCGGCGAGCATCCTCCCGAGGACATCGCGGAGAGAAAGGAGATGGTGATGCAGAAAGCGAAGGAATATGGGATAACGATAGTTCTCAAAGGCCCGGTGGATGTGATATCAGATGGAGAAAGGGCGATGCTCAACAGGTCCGGCGTTCCACGGATGGCCGTGGGCGGAACAGGAGATGTTCTGGCAGGCGTGATAACATCCCTCATCGGCAGGGGAATGGAGCCCTACCATGCGGCAAGGCTGGGTTCTTTCATTACAGGATATGCCGGGGAAAAGGCCTTCGCAGAGAAGAGCTACGGGATGATCGCCACCGATGTGATAGAGAGGATACCGGAGGTCCTGAAGGAGTTCCTGTGAAAACCTTTTAACCTGAGGCCCATTCATTACTATGATAGCGGGAGTGTGCTACATCTGCGGAGCGCCTGCCCTTCACACATGCTCGATATGCGGGAGAATGGTGTGCGATGCACATTATGACAGTTCATTGATGGCCTGCACCGAGTGCGCGAAGGGACGGCATTAAAGTATGAAGATGGCAGCGGCCAGGGCCGTCACCCAGTGCTCGTCATCGCCCTGTATCGAGGCACCTACGGAGCGCACATCGTTCACCTCATCCTCCTCTATGTCCGTGAGGGATGCGAGCATATATGTCGCCATATCTTCTGCAACCTGCCGGGCTTCGTCAAGGCCTATGTGTCCGTGATATTCTGAGATATAGCCATAATGCTCTTTATCTGCCGTCCGGGCAAGGCCAACCGCAGCGCTCACCACACCTCTTTCATATGTCGTTATTCTGGACATTACGCAGAATGTTATCTGTCCGTCCAGAAGTTCTTTCAGCCCCTCCTTCTTGGAGATTATCTTCGCTCCGGGCGGGTATATGGATGAAACCGTTACGAGATTGAGCCTCTCTATGCCCGCTTCTCGCAGTGCCATCTCGAAACTGAGAAGTTCCTCATCTGCCTTTCCTTTTCCGGAGGTGAAGAAGACCTTTTTCGGAACAAGTACGGTCATAGATGGGAGAGCGCGATATCTGTATTTAAACTTTACAGGGTTCATTCATCAACGCAGTCAAACTCTCCCTCTTCCATCATTATTATACGGTTCAGAACGCACTTCAGTGACTCCAGATTTTTAAGGAGATCTTCCAGTTTCATATGGTATTCCTCATTCTCCGATTTTGCAGCCAGTTTTTCAGTTATCTGCATGAGGGGAAGCACCTCCTTCTCAAGCAACTCCCTGGGCTGTTCAAGGAATTTCTCGAGAAATGATGGAATGATGGAGAAGTACTTGACACGGCCTTTCTTCTTAACTGTTATCATGTAGTCCTTGAGGAGCCTGTTAAGTGAGGTTGACACGGATGAACGGCTGAGACCGGTCTCTTCCGCTATCTCATCTATTGTCAGGGGCCTGTCCGATATTCCGAGTATGCCGTATATCCTTCCGTCCGTGTGGGTATAGCCCCACCTGACCATTATCCTCTCGATGAGGTCCATGAACTTCTGTTTTTTTCTCGTTACAGGCATACTATCACGCTCCACAAAGAAAATAAAAAGGGTTTAAATGGTTTTCCAGCCCCGTTTATTTCTCATAGGCTATGAGGGCCCCACCTATCAGGGCTATCCATGCTCCCAGGGTCCAGAAGCCACCGTCGAAGGGCATGGTTATCAGTGCGAGAAGTACTATGGACCATCCCGCACCCTTCGGGCTCTTTTCATAGTAGTAGGCGGCTACCATCATTATGAGGCTGAGTATTATTTCGGTCCAGCCTGTGGCCGTTACTCCGACAACGCTCCATCCATAGAGGGTATTCGCTGCCAGAACGGCTATTCCATCCGTCAGTATGATGAGCGCCCCCAGAAGGGCGGTCCAGAGCCCGTATTTCGTTCCGTTTCCTGTTGAGATTTCGTCGGTCATTTTTATCACCGATTATCCACTATGCATCGGTTATATTTAAAGATTTCTGTCATATCTGATATATCAGTTATAACTGACATAAACGTTATTTATTGAAATTAGCGCGCAATGTGGAACCACGTGAAACAGCAACAAAACACCAAAGTGCCTATAAAGGAAAAAATGAGGGATCAAAGAAAAGGATTCAGAGCCCCACGAGCTCCTCGTAATCGTAGGCCCTGGTTCCTTCTGCGAAGCAGTAGTGTATCGTCTGGAACCCTTCCTTGAAGGCCGCGACATCCTGCCCGACCTTCTTTGGCTCTTCCTTGTCTATCACTATGCGCTTCATGAACTCTGCCACATCCTTCATATCGCTCTCTTTCATTCCTATGCGGGTCAGCTCCTGGGTTCCGAGCCTGAGCCCGCTCGGGTCCAGAGCGCTGTTCACATCATCCCACGGAAGCAGGTTCTTGTTCACGATGATGTATGCCTTTTCAAGGGCCTCGGAAGCGAACTTTCCACCTCCGTGCTCCCTGACATCCACCACAAGGGTGTGTGATTCAGTGAATCCCTTCTTCTCCGCCAGAACTTTGAATCCCCTTTCGTAGAGCGCCTGTCCGAGCGCCTTGGCGTTCCTGACTATCTGATCGGCATATCTCTCGCCGAACTCTATGTGCTCCGCAAGGGCGACACCGAGCGCTGCCATTGCGTTCAGGTGGTGGTTGCTTAAAACTCCGGGGAACACGGCGTATTTGAGCTTCCTTCTGGTCTTGTCATCCCTCGGGTTCGCGACTATCATTCCGTGCTGCGGTCCCGGAAGGGTCTTGTGGGTGCTCATCGTCATCATCTCGGCTCCCTCTCTCAACGGGTCCTGGAACTTCCCGCCTGCTATGAGCCCTGCCACATGTGCGGCGTCGTACCAGACATGGCTCCCGACCTCTTGGAACGCATCCTGAAACTCCTTGAGCGGCGTCGGGAAGAGATAGACGGACTGCCCGAAGAGCGCAAGTTTTGGCTTGACTTCCATTATCGTGTGTATCGTGCCGTCTATGTCAAGGTTCATCTCATCCACATCGAAGGGATATTCCACGGGCTCAAGCCCTCTAAGACCGACGGCTCCGAACTTCGCACTGCTTATATGGGCTCCCGCCGCAACGCTCGGGACCGTTATTCTATCGCCCGGCTTCGTGAGAGCGAAAAGGACCGCCATGTTGGCATTGGTCCCTGATATCGGCCTGACATCCGCATATTCCGATTTGAAAAGCTTCTTAGCAAGTTCAGTGACCTTTATCTCTATGAGGTCCACGAACTCGTTTCCCTGATAGTACCTCTCACCCGGGGTTCCCTCGGCATACCTGTTGTGCAGGTCCGTTGCCATGACCTCCCTCGCCAGCGGGCTGAGAAGGTTCTCCGAGGCTATCATCGGTATTGAGTTCCTGAAGAGTTCAGTGTGCTTCTTAGCCATTTGCCTTATGTAGAGCGCTTCGTCCAGCATCATATCACCGCTCCGGTATATGTTCCAGCATTAAAAAGGGTTTCCCGCATCCTTTTCGGTCATGCCGTTGAGGATGTCCTCCATCCGGTCACCTGTTATCTCTCCGATTTTTTCACCCATAAGGTCCATGGAGACCGGCTTTCCTATCTGTCCCGCTATGGCTCCTATCTCCGCCTTTATCCCCTCGACAAGCGGTGCATCGTGCTCAAATCCAAGCTCGGGAAAATCAACTGCAACGAGTATCGAGTCTATGTCTTCTCTCTCCCCCATCCTTCTGACAGCCATCGGAAGGTCTATTAGGCGGGTGACCGGCGCTATGTCCATCCCGACATTAAGCGACATGGCCTTCTCCCTCATGCGCTCTATGACATCCATCATTCCGGTGTCAAGGTTGGATACGACAGCAATCTTCATGATTGGCAGAAGGGGATGTAGCATTTAAGTATTGAGGTCAGGCGGGCCAGTATATCTTAACGAGAGGAAGCAGGCCTCTCGTTTCAATGTCGAAATCATCGTAATACTGGATGATCAGCCTCAGAAGAAGGTCAATGTCCACCAGAGTGATAGGGATATTAGAGCGCTCCGCCTCATATCTCGCCTCCTTTGAAAAGCCTCCGGTTGAAACATAGAGACCCTTGTTTCCCTGCCTCAGCGCACCTACAAAGCTCCGTATCTCATGGGAGCCCATCTGGCCGTTCCTGTGTTTGACCTCAACCACTATTCTGGGCTCTTCAAGCCCGAGCCCATCGGGAGATGCCACGACATCTTTTCCCCTGTCCGAGCCTCTCGGAGAGACTATGGTCTTATAGCCCATTGCCCTGAGAAGACCGGCCACGAGTTCCTGCATCTGCTCCCAGTTCAGGGCCATTATCCTGTCCTTCACGAACTCTCTGGAGCGCTCTTCCATATCTTCTTTGATCTCCTCGATTTCCTCACGATCTTCTTCAGACACCTGTTTCTTTCCCTCAAGAATGGCCAGAATCTCAGTCTTTGCCTCATCAGGAACAAGAAACAGGGCGGATATCGCGCCCAGACTGTTCTTCGTGGAGACGGAAAGCAGGTCTCTGCTGACCGCTCCGACCCATTCAACCTTCCTTACATGGCGGTATTCAACCCTTTTACTGTCATACTCATATTCTCCTGACACCTTTCCGATATGGTATGTCCTCGTGCTCGGCTGATAGGTGATGACATAATCTCCAATATTGATCTCAAACAGAAATCTCACGAGCTGTCCGCTTGAAATGGCGATTTTTCCCCTGCTATATTCTCCGTATTTTTCTTTCATCAATCTTTTGATATCGCTCTTTTTCTTTCCTGAAAGGTCTCCGAGCTCATCCCATCCCATCGCCACGATTCCGTTCTCAAGGAAGTCATCTATGAGATGGGCTCCTTCTCCTGCCCGTATCATCCACATCTTTGGCATGAATATGATATATGGTCTCCCGTATTTGAGCATTGTCCTCTCTTTCCATACAATAACACGAATTAATAAACCCATATATGACCGCAACCTTTATACGCATTTCCCTGTGCCAGCACCCATGCTTCTCCAGCTGAAGAATGTCGAGGTGGAGCGAGACGGAAAGAAGATAGTCCAGTTCGCGAACATCGCGGTGAAAAAGGGAGAGATACACGGCCTTGTCGGCCTTAACGGAGCGGGAAAGAGCACTCTGGCCTATGCCATAATGGGCATAATCCCGATATCATCTGGAAGCATCATCTACAGGGGAGAGGATATAAGCCACCTTTCAATTACAGAGAGGGCAAGAAAGGGAATAACCATGGCATGGCAGGAACCCGCTCGTTTTGAGGGAATAACGGTCAGAAAATACCTTGAGATAAGCAGGAAGAAAAAGGAGGATTCCATAGAAGAGGCCCTGGAACTCGTCACACTTGAACCCAAAAAATATCTCAACAGGGAACTGGGAGAAGGTCTGAGCGGCGGGGAGAGGAAGCGCATAGAACTGGCCGCGGTCTACCTCATGAGACCTGAGCTCGCAATACTTGACGAACCGGACAGCGGTATAGACATGATGTCCATCTACGACATAATCGGTCTGATAAAGACCATAAATTCAAAGGGAAGCACGGTTCTAATGATAACCCACAGGGACGAGATGTCCGAGATAGCGGACCGAAACACACTGATGTGCAATGGAACACCCGCTATAACGGACACACCGATAAAGGTGAGCCGCATATTCAGGGAGATGTGCAGGAACTGTGACGAACACGACTTCGAAAAGAAGGGGGGGTGCTGATGGACATGCGAAAGATATACGAGAAGGAATATGAGATGCTGGTAAAGGCATACGAGGAAGCGGGAGAGGATGCGGAACCCTTCAAGAACATGGACTTCGCGACACTGGCGATAAACGGCGATAAGATTCTAGCATCCAAGGGAACAGAGGGCATAGAGATGGAGGCAGAGAACAGGGATGATGGGGCGATAGTGGCACACATAAGGATAGAGCCCGGTGTCAAGCTGAAGAACCCGGTGCATGTCTGCTTCGGAATGCTCCCGCAGGAGGGCAGGCAGTGGGTGATAAGTCACATAGATGTGGGCGAAGGAGCCGAAGCGGAACTGGTATCTCACTGCTTCTTTCCCAATGCAGTGAAGGTTGAGCACATCTCAGAGGGCTACATAACCGTCAGAAAAGGTGCGAAGTTCACCTACGGTGAGGAGCATTTCCACAGCGACCACGGCGGCGTCGTTGTGAAGCCGTACACTGGAGTCAAGGTGGAAGAAGGGGCGGAGTTCACCAACACATTCACCATGAAACACGGAAGGATGGGCGAACTGTACATAGACTATGAGGCAGATGTGGACAGGAACGGAAAGGCGCTCATGATAACTAAGGTCTATGGAAAGGGCACAGACATAGTCAACGGAAAGGAGGTCATAAGGCTCAACGGAGAGCATGCCTCCGGAATCATAAAGACAAGGGTCGCTCTCAAGGACGAGGCCACCAGTGAGGTCATAAACATAACCGAGGGAAATGCTGCCTACTGCAGGGGGCATGTGGACTGCACTGAGATACTTATGGACAATGCTAAGGCCACCTCAATACCGCAGATAAGTGCCACACACCCTAAAGCAAAGGTCACCCACGAGGCAGCCATAGGCAGCGTTGATAAGAAGCAGTTGCAGACGCTTATGGCCAGGGGGCTCACCGAGGACGAGGCGATAGATATGATAGTTCAGGGAATTCTGGCATAGAGTTCTCACACATGTTCGGATAAATCTATTAATACAGCCTCCAACTTTTCTCTTTTACCATGGATGCACAGGTAATTGCAGGTCTTTCAGTACTAATACTGGTCTATGTGCTCATAGGCTTCAATCTGATAAACAGGACAGTTGCAGCGCTCTTCGGTGCCTTTCTGGTGGGACTTTTAGCTCTCATATTCGGGTTTGCAGGGCTTGACGATATCATTGATTACATAGATTTTGAAACCATAATCCTCCTCATGAGCATGATGATAATAGTTGGAATCCTCGGGAGAACAGGATTCTTTCAGGTTGTATCCTATAAAACAGCAAAGCTTGCAGGGGGTAGTTCGTGGAAGATACTTGTCGCCATAGCGCTCCTCACAGCCACACTCTCCGCATTTCTGGACAATGTCACCACCATACTCCTGGTTCTGCCGATAACTCTGGAACTCACCAAGGCTATGGATATAAACCCGACACCATTCATACTTTCCGAGATTTTCGCATCCAACATAGGCGGAACAGCCACACTAGTGGGTGACCCGCCGAATATAATGATAGGAACACAGGCCAATCTTGCTTTTATGGACTTCATATACAACCTTGCACCAATCGTTTTCATCGACCTCGGCGTGCTCATTCTAATAATGTTTTTGATATACGGTAAAGAAATAATGTCTGCCAGTAAACTTTCCGAGGAAAAGCTCAGGGATATGGAGAAAAAGTACAGAATAGTGGACCGCTCCCTGTATCACAAGTCCATAGGAATTCTCGTATTCACCATCGCTCTTTTCATAGTCGGAGAGGATTTTAACATCTCCTCGGCGGCTGCGGCGTTCACCGGAGCCACCCTGCTTCTTCTCCTTACTCGCGAAGACATATACGGCGCTCTGGAACATGTGGAATGGCCGACCCTCCTCTTCTTCGCAGGGCTTTTCGTTGTTGTTGGCGGGGTGAACAGCATGGGTGTGCTGGACCTTATTGCCAATGGCATACTTGAGATTTCCCATGATAACATTGTACTCGCTATAATAGCAATAGTCTGGGTCTCTGCATTTACATCGGCAATAATAGACAACATACCATTCACAGCCACGATGATACCCGTGATATTCGTGATGTCCTCAAACCTGAATGTGCCCTCAGCCCCCCTGTTCTGGGCTCTCTCCCTTGGAGCATGTATGGGCGGAAACGGCACACTTATCGGCGCATCTGCCAATGTTGTAGGGGTGAGCATAGCGGAAAGGAATGGGATTATCATAGGTTTCAAGGGATTTTTGAGGAATGGAATGATTGTTATGATCAGTACCGTGGCGGTAGCCACGATATATCTCATAGTAAGATATGTATGGTTGGGGTGAAAAGATGTACTCGCTGGCAGATAAGGAAGAAATGTATGCTCTGATTTCAAGGGTTCTCATGGTGGCTAATAAAAACCCTGTTATGATGAAAGCTGCGGAATACATGGGAAAACTTCTCCCTGAGGCGGAATATCACCTGATATATGTGATAGATACGTCCCAGAGAGGCATGGCGCTGACCAAGGATATGGAACTCGCATCCGAGGAAATAGGAAAAAACTCGATAAAAGACATGGAGGATATACTGAAAACTGAAGGTGTCAGAAGTGTGAAAAGCACTATAACAGAGGGAAAACCCCATGAAAGGACGCTGTGGTATGCACATAAATCAGGCATAGACCTGATAATCCTCAGCACTGATATTGAGCCTGAAAGGAAAAAACCGTGCTTGGGAAGGATAACAAAGAGCATTCTGGAAAGGACTGATATCCCCGCAATGGTCTTCACCCCGTATTTCAAAGAGGGAGCGCCCAGACAAATACTGAACGTGAACAGCGGGGTTAATGAGTCATTCAGGGCCACGGAGATTGGGTTGAGGCTGTGCAGAGCCATAGGTGCGGAGATGCTAACATTGTACATCGGAGAGGAGATTTCCTCTCACAGGATGGATGAGATGAAGAGAAAGGCTGAAGGGATGGGCGTTAGATATTCTGTTAAAATAGTTGATGGAAATCCTGTGGATATGGTTCTGAAAGAGTCTGAAAAAGCGGACCTTCTTGTGATGAGCAGAGGAATACCGAGTCTTAGATACCGCAGCCTGAGAAAGATATACCCCGGATTCTCCTTTGACGCTGCAAAGAGGGAGATACTCAAGAAATCGAGCATTCCCGTGCTCCTGATACCCAAGTGATGTAAATGAAGGGAAGATTATTAAAGGTCTTTATCTATGTCGAAGTAGAAGGGGGATGAAATGCACAGCATAACCAACGTAGAGGACCTGTACTCGGCGGTATCGAGAATCGTCATAGCGGCTGACAAAAGCCCTGTGATATTCAGGGGGGCCGCCTATACCGCCAGACTCTTTCCAGAGGCCATATACTACATAATAAATGTCATCAACACGACCGATAGGGCCATAGTGCTGAGCAAGGAATATGAGAACACCCTGAGAAAGATGGGCGAAGAGGCAATAGAATCCATAAAGGAGATACTGACACGTGAAGGTGTTAAAAAAATCGAAGAAAATATAGAAAGAGGCAGGCCATCCACGAGGATACTCACATATGCCAGAAATGTAGGTGCCAATCTCATAGTCCTCGCCACGCACTCTAAGATGGGCTCTCAGGCTCTAGGTCTCGGAGCAACATCCAGAGGCATAATAGAGAAGACGAAGATACCACTGCTCATCTTCACTCCTTTCTCAAGAGAAAGAGAGCCCAAGGTTATACTAAATCCTAGCAGTGGTGTCAAATATTCTTTCAAGGCAAGCATGCTTGCCATCCGTCTGGCACATGATCTCGGTGCCGAACTGGTAACCCTCTACACAGGTCATGGTGATGTGAGAAAGAAATACGGGACTGTCATAGATTATGCCAACCAGATGGACGTGAAATACACCATTGAAGTTGCAGAAGGAAGCCTCGCTGAAGCCATTCTGGAATACTCGAAGAAAGCGGACCTGATGGTGGCCAGCAGAGGAAGGCCCGGATTGGGATACAAATTCAGGGCTCTGTCCAAGGAACTGGCACTGGGAAAGCTGGAAAAAGAAGTTCTGGGCATGGTCGAAATACCGATTATTCTCATACCTGATTAACTACGGTATTATCTCTGTGGTGTTGTTCACTTCCGGGTAATTCAGGTCAGACTCCGATATCAGGCCGCTGTCCAGGGCCTTTTCCACCCTCGGCTTTATCTCTTTCATCAAATCTATGAGGTATTTCACGGTCTCGCATATAAGTTCAAACCCATCATCACCCCACAGCCTTTCCTTGTTTGCGAACAGGCATCTTCCACCGCAGACATCGTAATATGGACAGGAAGGGCACGGCTCATCGGGAAACACTGAGTTGCGGACATCTTCAGGCTCGCTCTTCTCTATGTTTCCAACATGGTTCCATTCAAATTCCCCTCCTATGGGGCAGGCAAGTATCTCCCCATCGGTTGATATTGCAAAGGCATCCCTTCCTGAACCGCAGGGAAGACCGGGTTTCTCAAGACCGAACAATCTCTTCATGACCCCCTGAAAAGGTACTATTCCCGGGACCTTTCCCATATTCTCTATTGAATCTATCCAGAAATCAGCCAGTTTTTTGAGGCCGGGATAGTAGGATTCGCTCAGCCATCGGTTAAAGTCCTTCCATGAGTCATCCGGATCCCACACCACATTGAGCTGCCAGTGCACATGGTCGAAAGGACGGAGAGAAAGAAGATGCATGACATCTCTGTAGATGTCGCTCTCCTGTGAGACAGCCATTCTCGCAATAAGGTCCCCTTCAAAACCTCTTTTTCTTATAAGTTCAGCATTTTTTACCGCCGCTTTATACACTCCTTTTCCACGGTAATAGTCCGTTATTTCCTCCGCCCCGTCCAGAGATATAAGTATCGTATGCATCCTTTTCAGCATCCCGGGTCTCAGAACATGGAGGAAGATGCCGTTGGTCTGGAGAAAGAAATTTCTGGCAGGGATTTCCTTCATGATTCTCTCCATGTAATCCATATTCAGAAGTGGCTCTCCGCCGTAGAAGGCTATGTCAGCTTCGGGGTCATTCTCTATGAACCTCTTCAGGTGATCGAAATCATAGCTTATCTCGTGTGGCATGACCTCTTCGGGTATGCTTCCGCCGCAGTATCGGCAGTTCAGGTTGCATACCGGTGTCGTGAATATGAACCAGAGCACAGGGTGGGATTGCAGGTTAGATATTACTTTTTCCCCACCTCTGAATTCATCACTTCCAGTACACGAAAATGTCCTTCTGCACGCAGATAAAGAATATTGTTATATAGGAAAAGGATTTTGCCCGCCTTAGGCGTTAAAATGGTAACGCAAACAGAAATTAAGAAGATGCTGGAGAACGGGACCTCCCAAGTTCCGCATGGAGAGGTCTACATAGTAGAGGAAAGATGCAAAGGTTGCGGTCTGTGCATAGCGTTCTGTCCCAAGCATGTGCTGGTTCAGTCAGACAGGATAAACGAAAAGGGATACCATCCACCTGAACTGGTGGAAGTACCACCCACCGATATATGTATAGGGTGCGGGATGTGCGAGCGCATATGTCCGGATTTCGCCATTTTTGTGAAAACAGACAAGGACAAGGAGAAAAAGAGGGATTGATGTGAGCAATGAAATCCTTGAAGGAGAGTATTTTTTGAGCGGAGATGCAGCTGCAGCAGAGGGTGCCGTGGCCGCAGGTTGCAAGGTCTTTGCCGGATACCCAATAACTCCATCCAGTGAGGTGGCGGAAAAGCTAGCAAGAAGGCTCCCGCAGGTAGGGGGCGTGTTCATACAGATGGAAGACGAACTCGGTTCAATAGCTGCCATACTTGGTGCCTCGTGGGGAGGAAAGAAGAGCATGACAGCCACTTCAGGCCCGGGTTTCAGCCTTATGATGGAGAACTACGGCCTTGGAATGATGACAGAGACGCCAACGGTCATCGTGAATGTTCAGAGGGGCGGCCCCTCCACAGGATTGCCCACACTTCTGGGCCAGGGAGAGTTCATGCAGGCCAAGTTCGGTTCCCACGGGGTCTTTGAAGCAATAGCACTGGCACCTGAATCACCGCAGGAATGCTTCGATTTCACCATAAAGGCCTTCAATCTGGCCGAGAAGTACCGACAGCCCGTCGTCGTATTGATGGATGAATCCACAGGTCACCTTTTCGAGAAGGTCAGGATTCCTCCGGAGGACGAGATTGAGATAATAAACAGAAAGAAGCCAAAAGAGGTCCCCTATCCACCGTTCATGCCAGATGATGACTTGATACCGCCAATGCCGATTGTTGGCGAAGGCCACCAGATACATGCCACCGGCCTCACGCATGACGAGTACGGAAGGCCCACCATAACTGCCGAAGCACAGGAAAAATACGTGAAGCGCTTGGTCGAGAAGATAAGAAAGCATGCCGACGAGATAATGGATTATGAAGAGGTCATGACAGATGATGCGGATGTGATCGTCGTGGCATATGGAATAACCGCAAGGTCGGCCAGGAGAGCCATAATACAGGCAAGAGAGAAAGGAATAAAGGCCGGTCTCATAAGGCTGAAGGTGGTGTGGCCGTTCCCGGACAAGATTCTCCAGAAATACGCGGATAAGAAGTTTGTAGTTGCGGAGGTCAATCAGGGCCAGGCCCTTATCATGGTAGAGAGAGCCATAAGAAAGAGCGCCACCTTCGTTGGGAAGATGGGCGGAGAACCACACAGGCCGGAAGAGATTCTCAAAGGAATAGAGGAGGCATACAATGCCAATTCATAAGGCAGAACACCATCCTCTGGATGCGTATCTCAGGACAGAAAGGCTCCCGCATGTATGGTGTCCGGGCTGCGGTCTGGGAATAGCGCTGGGTGCCTATCTAAGAGCGCTCCAGAATGTCGGTTTTGACCCGCAGGAAACCGTCATGGTCTCGGGAATAGGCTGCTCCGGAAGGGCGGCCGGATATGTCAAGATGGACTCCTTCCACACAACTCACGGAAGGGCAATACCCTTTGCCGTGGGGCTCAAGGCCGCAAGGCCGGAGTTGAACGTGACCGTGTTCAGCGGTGATGGAGACCTGTTCTCCATAGGTGGCAACCACATACTCCACGCTGCTAGAAGGAATGTGAACATCACTGTGCTTGCCATAAACAACTATGTCTACGGAATGACCGGTGGCCAGCTTGCGCCGACGACCCCGGAGTCATCCATAACTACGACATCCCCCTACGGTAACATAGAGTCGCCATTCAACATAGCCGGGCTCATGGCCGTGGCAGGTGCATCCTATGTGGCCCGCTGGACCACGGTTCACGAGAGAAGGCTTCAGAAGTCCATAGAGAAGGCACTGACCAAGAGGGGATTCTCAATAGTCGAGATAATGTCCCCGTGCCCCACAACATTCGGAAGAAGGAACAACATGAGGGGCATAGTGGACTCCATGATGTATTACAAGAAGTATTCGGTAATAAAAGAGCATCCGAACCCGCTGGACGGAGTTATAAAGCCGGGTGAGAAGTTCATAGTAGGGGAGTTCATGGACGCCCCGGATGAGCCCACCTTCGAGGACAAGCTTGAGGAGCTGAAGAACAAGGAGTTCCTGAAGACAAGTCAGGCTGACAGAACAACATGGATACTGGAGCACAGAAGACATCTTGAGACACTTGCTAAGATAATCGGAGGTGAGCAGTGATGGCCCGCATAGAGATGCAGATAGGTGGTTTCGGAGGCCAAGGTGTCATACTGGCAGGCCTGGTAATAGCCAGAGCGCTCTCCCTCTACGACGGAAGGGAAGCGGTGTTCACACAGGCGTATGGGCCCGAGGCCAGGGGTGGAGCGTCTGCGTCCGGAATAGTCGTGGACGATGAAAGGGTTGACTACCCGTACCCCCTGCACCCCGAGATACTGGTGCTCATGTCGCAGGAAGCAATGACGACATACCTTCCAAACATGAGAAAGGGAGGCATTCTGATAATAGAGGAGAACCTGGTGCACCTTGATGGTGAGCCGGATGTTTCCGAACTTCATAAGATTCCTGCCACGAAGATAGCTGAGGAACTAGGGAACAAGATAGTCACCAACATAGTCATGGTCGGCTTCATAGCGAAGGTCGTAGGAGACAGGATAGGCCTGAAGAAGGAGAGTATCAAGAAGTCGGTGCTCGAAATGGTCCCTGCAAAGGTCAGGGAATTGAACGAAAAAGCGTTTGAGATGGGATATAACTACGAGGAGGCATGAAATGTCCAAAGAGAAAGAGAATGATATGAAGATGATAACCGTGTACATAATGGGAAAGGCCTACAAGGTGCCTTTCGGGCTAACGATAATGAAGGCCATGGAGTATGCGGGATACAGGTTCATAAGAGGATCAGGGTGCAGGGCAGGATTCTGCGGTGCCTGCGCCACGGTCTACAGGAGAAAGGGAGAGTACAAGCTCAGGACCGCCCTTGCCTGCCAGACCACTGTCGAGGACGGAATGTACCTGGCACAGCTTCCCTTTGTGCCATCCAACAGGAAGGAGTACGACATAGAGGAACTTGACCCGAAGAAGAATGTCCTTTCAGAGTATTACCCTGAGATAAACAGGTGCGTTTCGTGCAACACATGTACCAAGGCCTGCCCGCAGGAACTTCAGGTCATGGACTATATTCAGGCCTCAATAAGGGGGGACTATAAGCTGGTGACCTCCCTCTCATTTGACTGCATACAGTGTGGCCTTTGCGTCGTGAGGTGCCCCGCCGAGATAACCCACTACCATGTGGCACAGCTTGCCAGAAGGCTCTATGGAAAATACTATTCACCCGTACCCCAGCACCTTCTGGACAGGTTGAAGGAGATAGAGGAAGGGAAGTTCGATTCAGAGATAGAGGAGCTGAAAAAGATGGATGCTAAGAAGCTTGAAGAGGTCTATGTCGCAAGGGACATACAGAAGATACCCAGAGGGGAGGTGGCTGGAGAATGAAGCTCATAGACGGATACACCGAGGAGATGCGCGAGTCCATAGAGAAGGTCGAGAAGACAAGGGCGGAGCGCATGAAGAAGAGCTATCCTGCCCTGACGATGGAGGAAAGGGAGGAGGTTCTCAATAAATACCATCCTGACTACAAGCCGGACAAAAAGAGGGCTGTCAGGGTCGGACCAAATAAGGGGGAAGTCGCGCCACATGAGGTCGTTGACCTTCTGGAGGCCTATCCTCTGATAACTGCAAAAGATGTTGACCTCAAGACCATAGACTACGATGTGGACCTCCTGATAATCGGAGGAGGTGGAGCTGGAACTGTGGCCGCGCTCTGGGCCAATGATAACGGCATATCTGCCGAGAACATACTGATGGCCACAAAGCTCAGGCACGGAGATGCCAACTCAATGATGGCGCAGGGAGGCATACAGGCGGCGGATACACCTGAGGACAGCCCTGCAAGGCATTATCTCGATGTCATAGGAGGAGGTCACTTCGCGAACAAGCCGGAACTTGTGGAAGCGCTCGTCAAGGACGCTCCTTTCATACTCAAATGGCACGAGGAACTGGGCGTCATATATGACAAGGACGAGAACGGGAACTACATAGAGAGGCCCGGCGGCGGAACATCAAGGTTCAGGCTCCATTCTGCCAAGGACTACACCGGAATGGAGATAATGAGGGTCATCAGGGATGAGTTCAGGAACAGGCAGATACCTGTTCTAGAGTTCACACCTGCAGTGGAACTTCTAAAAGATGAGTCCGGAAATGTGGCAGGAGCGGTCCTCTTCAACATGGAGACCGAGCAGTACTACACCGTGCGTGCAAAGGCCACCGTGCTTGCGACAGGCGGTTTCGGAAGGCTTCACATACAGCAGTTCCCAACGACGAACCATTACGGAGCGACTGCAGACGGGCTTGTGATGGCATACAGGGCCGGAGCGAAGCTCAGGGACCTTGACACCGTCCAGTACCACCCGACAGGCGCAGCATATCCGGAGCAGATAGTCGGTCTCCTGATAACCGAGAAGGTAAGGGGAATGGGAGCGCAGCCTGTGGACAAGAACGGAGACCTCTTCGTCTTCCCGATGGAACCGAGGGATGTTGAGGCCGCCTCATTCATAAAGCGCTGTGCCGACGGAAAATGCGTGCAGACGCCCACGGGAATGCATGGAATCTGGCTCGACTCCCCGATGATAGAGGAAATCGAAGGTGAGGGTGCAATAAGGAAGAATCTCGATGCCATGTACAGGATGTACAAGCGCTTTGGAATAGACATGACCAAGGACCCGATACTCGTCTTCCCCACACTGCACTACCAGAACGGAGGAGTTGAGATAGATGCGAGCGCTCAGACATCCATACCAGGACTGTTCGCAGGAGGAGAGGTCGAAGGTGGAGTGCATGGAAAGAACAGGCTGATGGGAAATTCGCTGCTCGATTACAATGTCTTCGGAAGAAGGGCTGGAATAAGCGCTGCCCAGTGGGCCTCCAAGCGCTCCAAGCCCGGAAAGCTGAGCCTCGCCCATGTGGATTCCTTCGTAAAGGAACTGGAAAAGGCGAAGATACCTCCGGAGCGCAGGTCTCCGATGCTTCTGCCAGAGTATAGAGGCGAAAAGGTTCTCGCAAGGATGCTTGATATCCTCTAAGAGGGTTTGACATGGCTGAAAAGAAGAAGCCGAGGATTGGCGTATATGTCTGCCACTGCGGCGGTAACATCTCAGACACAGTGTATGTTGACCAGGTGGCGGAATATGCCAAGAACATGGAAGACGTTGTGGTCGTACGCAGCATCTCACACATGTGCTCCGAAGAGGGACAGAATGCAATAATCGAAGATATCGGAAAGGAGCACCTCGACAGGGTGGTAGTGGCAGCATGCTCCCCTCAGTTTCAGGGAGAGACATTCAAGAAGGCAGCTGCGAAGGCGGGCCTCAACCCGTACATGATAGAGATGGCCAACATAAGGGAACAGAGCGCATGGCCGCACTTCGAGGACAGGCAGAAGGCAACTGAGAAGGCAGAGGTACTTACGAGGATGGCTGTAGAGCGGATGAGGGAGGCAGAGCCCGCCAAACCCGAGAAGATAGAGATAGGAAAGACCGTACTGGTAATCGGAGCCGGAATCGCAGGTATTCAGGCCTCACTCGACCTTGCCGATGCTGGCTTTGATGTCCATCTTGTGGAGAAGAAACCAGTCATAGGCGGCCACATGGCACAGCTTTCCAGAACATTTCCTACAAACGACTGTGCATCGTGCATTCTTTCTCCAAAGATGGCGGATGTCGTGGAGCATCCGGGAATACACCTTCACAGGAATTCAGAGATTGTGGAGGCCAAGGGGACCGTCGGAAATTTCCAGATAAAGATCAAGGAAAATCCGGTCTATGTAGACCCGGTTGCATGTACTGCATGTAACAGGTGTGCGGAGGTCTGCCCCGTACTGGTGCCAAACGAGAACGACCTCGGTCTGACTCTCAGAAAGGCCATAGACATACCTTCGGGCATTGCGGTGCCTCACGCATATGTGCTTGATGACAAGGCCTGCCTAGGTCTGGAGCCGCTGGCATGTGGAAAATGCGCCGAGGTCTGTGACGTGAATGCGATAAACTATGACCAGAAGCCAAAGGAGATAGATGTGAAAGCAGATACCATAATCGTAGCAACAGGTTATGATATCTTCGACGCAAAGCTCAAGCCACAGTACGGCTATGGAAAGTTCGAAAATGTCCTGAACGCCCTTGAACTTGAAAGAATACTTGTGCATATGGGCGAAGGCAAGATGATAAAGAAGCTCGGAAAGAAGATCGCTTTCGTGCAGTGCGTCGGCTCCAGGGATGCACAGGTCGGGAACCTTTATTGTTCAAGGATATGCTGCATGTACGCGACGAAACTGGCGCTCATGCTTAAGAGTGCGGATCCATCAAAAGACATTTACATATTCTACACTGACCTGAGGGCCTATGGAAAGGGATTCGAGGAGTATTATCGCAGGGCTCAGGAGCTGGGTATTAAATATGTGAGAGGAAGGCCGGGAGAGCTGCATGAGAATCCTGAGAACAAGAAGATAATCGTTAAGGTTGAGGATACCCTTACGAGAAACATACTCCAGGGAGAGTTCGACCAGGTGATACTCTCAGTGGGACTGACGCCCAGTAAGGGAACCATAGAGATTGCGGAGATGCTCAAGCTCCCGAGAAGCCCGGACGGATTCCTGCAGGAAGCACATGCAAAGTTCAAACCGCTGGATACTGCTGTCGAAGGTATATTCATAGCCGGAACCGCTCAGGGACCGAAGGATATACCTGATAGCGTTGCACAGGCGAGTGGGGCCGCTGCAAGGGCCATAAGGCTGATGAACCGCGGAGAACTGGAACTCAGCCCCGTCAAGGCCACCATAGACACTGAACTCTGTGATGGTTGTGGAAAGTGTGTAGAGGCCTGCCCTGCGGATGCGATATATATGATGGGTGGATTCGCCGCTGTCAATACCCCAGCATGTAAGGGCTGCGGAGCATGTATATCATCCTGTCACACCGGCGCCATAGACCTGAAGGTATTCAGCAATGCCAAGGTTATGGAAGAGATCGAGGCAGCGCTCGAGGACAAGAAGCCCGGAGAGAACAGGATACTGCTCTTTGCTGACGATATGTGCACATACAGGCTGGCGGATGGTGTAGGTACTGCCAAGATGAAATATTCACCAGATGTCCTCATAATACGGGTACCATCCAGTTCAAGGGTCACTCCTGAGATGATGGCAAAGGCATTCGAGCTCGGCGCAGATGGAATAATGCTGGGAGAATGTGAGCCAGCCGTTTCACCCTATCTGGGAACAGGGCCGGTCATAGCCAGACAGGTGGAGGAACTCAAATCAATGCTTGAAAAGGCAGGTATAGAGAAGGAGAGGGTTCTTTTCACCCAGTATGTCACAGTGATGCTCTCCGCATTTGTAAACCACACGAACAGGATGTCGGACCTCACGAGAAAGCTGGGCAACATACCTGAGGAGAAGAGAAAGAAACTGGCCGAGATAGTCAAACAGATGAAGGAGGAATCTAAGTGACACGTGTTGTGATGCTGAATGATAATAGCGAGGCCTTCACAAAGAAGGTCAATGAGATGACGAACGACATGATAACCCTCTGTGAACAGTGCGGAATATGCAGTACCAGTTGCCCTGTTGCAGAGGACATGGATATACCTCCTTCGGAGATAATGAGGCTGGTACAGCTGGGAGACGAGTATGTTCTGGAGACAAAGGCGATATGGGTCTGTGCATCATGCTACACATGTACGGTGCGCTGCCCGAGAGGAGTGGACCTTTCCAAGGTTACCGAGGCATTGAGGCAGATAAATCTGAGAACGAACGTCAATTATCTGGATATTGACAATCTCGATTCCGAGGAAGTCGAGGAGTTACCGGCAATAGCGCTCGTCAGTGCCATGAGGAAGTATACAGGGTGATATGATGAAGAAGTTTCCATACTACCCGGGATGCACGCTGAAACAGTATCCAAAGAAGTTCGGAATACCATCCGAGGAGTCTGCCAGAGCACTGGGACTGGAGATGGTCGAGATTCCGAGGTGGAACTGCTGCGGTGCTGTCGCATCCCTTACTGCAGATGATATGATGCATCAGGTGGCTCCGATACGAAACCTGATAAGGGTTCAGGAGATGAATGACGAGGGTCTTGTGGACAACGAGTACAGGCTTGTGGTTTTCTGCTCCATGTGTTTCAACACACTGAAAAGGGCAAACATGATGGTAAAGGAGAACGAAGCTGCCCTCAATACCATAAACGAGTTCATGGACAGAGAGCAGGACTACAAGGCCAATGTTGAAGTCGTTCATTTCCTTGAAATACTCCGGGACATGGGCTTTTACAGGCTGGAAGACATGATAAAGAAGCCACTGAAGGGTCTGAAAATAGCTCCTTACTACGGATGCAACCTTCTCAGGCCGAAAGAGGTCGGTATAGACAACCCCGAGGCTCCGACAATAATGGAGAACTTCGTGGAGGCTCTGGGCGCAGAGGTCATTGATAACCCGCTGAAGTCACTGTGTTGTGGAAGCTATCATACCGTTGGCGGTCACAAGGACATAGTTGCGGAAAGGACATACGCCATTGTCAATGCAGCCAGAAAAGCCGGTGCCGATATGATGATAACGGCATGTCCGCTCTGTGCTTTCAATCTGGACGACCGGCAGGCCCTGACCAAGGAACTCCATCCTGAGTTTCAGCATATGCCGGTTCTGTACTTCACACAGATTCTGGCCTTTGCTCTCGGACTGGAGGACAAAGCCGGCCTCGAGGAGAACTATGTGGATGCCCGCCCGATTCTTAGAGAAAAGGGCCTGATGGACTGAAAACCCTTTTAAACACCATTCCTTTCCCTTTTCCGTGAGAGTCATAATCAACTGCGCTGCATCCGTTGACGGGAAGATAGCACTGCCGAGCAGGAAGCAGACAAGGATATCCAGCGAGGATGACATAGCAAGGGTGCACAGGCTGCGGGCCGAGGCGGACGCCATTCTCGTGGGCGTCGGAACGATCCTTTCAGACGATCCGAAACTCACGGTAAAGGAGAAGTATGCTCGGGGAAAGAACCCTCTGCGCGTCGTTCTGGACACGCATCTCCGCACACCTGAGGGCGCCATGGTGCTCAACGACATGGCACCCACCCTCATATTCAACTCCCTGAAGGACGGAAGCTACGGAAATGCGGAACTGTTCAGATGTCCTGAGAACAACGGGCATGTGGATCTGAACTGCGTCCTTTCGGAACTGGAGAGAAGAGGAATAGGAACCCTCATGGTCGAGGGTGGCTCAACTGTGATATGGGAGTTTCTCAGGCAGGGAAAGGCAGATGAACTGAACATATTCTTGGGAGATATGGTGATAGGCGGAAGGGATTCGCCAACAGTCGCAGACGGCAGGGGAGCGCAGTCTATCGAGGATATCGTAAAACTTGAGTTCATAGAGGCCAGGAGGATGGGTGGAGGTGTACTGCTCAGGTACCGCCTGCCTTCATGAGTTCAGGTACTTCGCCACCCTTTCCATTCCTTCCACTATTTTGTCTGTGTCATTCACCAGAGGGCCGTATGATATACGAACTGCATTCTTGAGGGTCTGTCCGAAGCCTCCGCCGGGTATGAAAAGGACTCCGGTGTGCTTAAGAACCTCAGGAACGAACTCGTCCGCATCCCTTCCGACATCCATAACCGTGTAAAGCCCTCCTTTTGGAACCAATCTCCTCATTCCAAGGTTCTCGTCTATGGCCTTCAGGGTTATCTTTGCGGCGTTCTCATACTCCTTCTTGGTCTGCTCTATGTACCTTACAAGTGAGCCGTCGTCGAGAGAGGTGTTGATGTACTGAGTTATCGCCATCTGGTGCAGGGTGTCCGGGCAGAGTATGGATATCTGCTGGGTCCTCTCCATCCCGGATATGACATCCTCGGACGCCTCTATCCAACCCATCCTTCTACCTAGCCCTCTGGCCCACTTGGAGTTGGAGTGTATCGCTATCAGGTTCTCGTGATCCTTCGGTGACCATGAGAAATACTCGGGCTCTTTCCCGAAGACCTGGGTCTTGTATGCGAAGTCAAGAACCAGATAACCCCCATGCTCCGTAACTATATCCAAGACTGCTCTGGCAAAGGCATCCGGAGGAATCTGGCTTGTCGGGTTGTCAGGTGCGGGGAACAGGACAACTTTCGGTCTTTTTGCATAGTATAGCTTCTCAAAGCGCTCTATGGCATCATCAACATCAGGCATGAACTCCCATTTCTCTGTGTCCATGGCCCTCAGGAAATAGACTTTTGGAGCTATCGGATGCACTCCCCTGATTCCGACGGCATACACCAGTTGCCCGTAGTAATTTGCATAGGTGGGGTCGAGAAGAACTATGCCGTCACCGGGGTCAGCGATGGTCACGAAAAGGTCATGGGTGAGCTGGCTGCTGGACTGACCGACTATGATGTTCTCGGGCCCTATGTCCATTCCGAATATCTCATGTTCCATTCGGGCGAGCGCCTCCCTCATCTCCATCGTTCCGGGTGTTGCGCTGTACGCTCCGCTGGCATGGAACTTCTCCACATCGGACACTATGTCCATGTATGCCTCCCTCATCTCCTCAGGCGCTCTGTGGTTAACCCACCCTCCACCGAAGGAAATGACATCATCAGGGTCAAGGCCCATGTTTATGATGTTCTTCCTGTCTGCCATCTTCATTATCTGCCTGATTGGAGACGGGCTCTTTATCTGCTGCTGGACTATCTTTGAAAGTGACGGCTTCATTCTTTCACCATGCGCTTATCTTCCACTGTGATAAAAGGATTGTCATGGCGATTTGTAGTCATTTGAGCGACAAAACTTATATCTTATGGGCGTGTGTTTGAGGCGCATATTAAAAGGTGATATCATGAGCAGGAACATAGTTGTTTCCCAGATTGAGGAACCTCCGATATCGAGGACACCCACCGAGATGGTGGAAAGAAAGGGAATAGGTCACCCCGACAGTGTGGCGGACGGAATAGCCGAAGCGGTTTCACGTGAGCTATCAAAGTATTATCTTGATGAATATGGTACCATATTTCATCACAATACCGATCAGGTGGAGATAGTCGGAGGACAGTCCAAGCCGGAGTTCGGAGGGGGCTCGGTACTTGAACCCGTGTATATCCTGCTTTCGGGAAGGGCCACCACGATGGTGGATGGAAAGAGGGTTCCGTACAGGACCATAGCTCTCAGGGCAGCCAAGGAGCAGATAAGCCAAAATTTTCTGAATATAGACCTTGACGAGGACGTTACATTCGATTGCAGGATAGGACAGGGTTCCGTGGACCTCAGAGGGGTGTATGACACCAAGAAGTTCCTCGCGAACGACACATCCTTCGGAGTGGGATATGCACCACTTTCCGATGTGGAGCGTCTTGTTCTGGAGACCGAGAGATACATAAATGGAAAACTGAGGTTTGATATGCCCGGACTGGGAGAGGATGTCAAGGTCATGGGAGCCCGTATCGAGGAAAAAATCATAATAACTATCGCCATAGCAATGGTCGGAAAGCACCTCTCATCTCCCGAGGCGTACATGGAGCTCAAGGAGAAGCTGTATGAAAGGGTCAAAGCCCACGGAGAGGAACTTCTCGGAAGGGACTTCGAGCTCTACATAAACACGGCGGACATACCAGAGAACAATGTCTATTATCTCACAGTAACAGGCCTCAGCATGGAGAACGGCGACGACGGCTCCGTAGGCAGGGGAAACAGGGTGAATGGCCTCATAACTCCATACAGACCCATGAGCATGGAGGCTGCCTCGGGAAAGAACCCTGTGACCCACGTAGGCAAACTCTACAACCTTCTCTCCACGAAGATAGCCGAGGACATCATAAAGGAGACAGCTGGAGATGTAGAGGAGGCCAGAGTGCGCATTCTGGCACAGATAGGACACCCTATAGACCATCCATTGCTGGCCAGCACCAACTTGATAATGGCGGACGGAGTGCCTCTCTCAAAGGTGAAGGGCGAGGTCGAGGGCATAGTGGATAATTGGCTGGCAAACATAGACAGGATAACACAGTTGCTTGTCGAAGGCAAGCTGAACACATACTGACCCCTTTCCTTTTTTCTTGTTTTTCATCAGGTAACCCTTAAATGCCGGGTTGCATTCCGCTTATGTGAAATGTGCAGTCTTCACAACCGACAGAGATATGCCAGAATTGGAGGAACTCCTTCTCACTCTGGAGATGGATGTTGAGAGGGTTTTCTTTCAGGATAGGCAGGCATCACCCAGAACCTTCTTCGGGAGAGGAAAGATAGAGGAGATAAAGGACTGGCTGGATTCTCATGAGGACATAGAGGCAATAGTGGTGAACCACGAACTGAGGCCGGCACAGCTGTATTTTCTCGAAAAGACCTTTGGAAAGCGCGTTTTCGACAGGGTGGGGATAATACTCGAGATATTCATGAAAAATGCGCACAGCAGGGAGGCAAAACTGCAGGTCGAACTTGCGGAGATGAAGTATCAGCTGTCATTCATACGTGAATACGTCCATTCTGCTAAGGAGGGGGAGCACCCCGGATTTATGGCCGGAGGAGAGTATGCTGTGGATGACTATTATCTCTTCATAAAGCGCCGGATAACCCGCATTAAGAGTGAGCTTGACAGCATACGGCGGGACAGAGAGGCCAAGAGGAGAGCAAGAAGAAGGAAGGGGTTCTATCTCGTGGCCATAGCAGGATACACCAACGCAGGAAAGAGCACCCTTCTGAACACCCTGACAGGAGAGCGGATTCTCGTGGAAGACAGGATGTTTTCCACACTTTCAACCACCACAAGGCGTATAGAGTCCCCATACAGGATACTTGTCACTGACACGGTGGGATTTATCAAAGAACTTCCTCCATGGATAATAGAGGCATTCAAGGCCACGCTTGAGGAAGTATTTCAGGCCGATGCTATAATACTGGTTCTTGATGCATCGGAGGATGATTTCACTATGAAAACCAAACTCAAAGCCTCCGAGGAGGTTCTTTTCCCTGACATCGGCGGGATACCCGTGATACTGGCCCTCAACAAATGCGATTCCATGGATGAGAACGAATGCGATAGAAAGAAGAGGATGATGGAAGGAGGGCGATATGAAGTCGTGCCAATCTCTGCAAGAACTGGAAAAGGAACCGATGCGCTTGTAAAACTGCTGGAATCCATTTTCAGTCCGGAGATAAGTATGTCCGTATGGCTTCCTGCAGGGGAGGAATCCACGGTCAGCTGGGCCTATGACCACGGAATGGTCAGAGATATTGACAGGAAGGAGGGGATAAAGCTTGAAGTGGAGATATATGAGCGCTCTGCTGCGGTTCTGGAGAAAAAGGTCAAAGAGGCCGGAGGAAAGGTTATTCGGGTGGAGCGTCACGATGCCCCCGAACAAAATCTATAAATAGGGAATGGAGATGGGATGGAAGCCGAGGTGATTTGATGGCAAGAAAACCTGGTAGAATGTATACGAAGATATCCGGTCCCGCATATACGCGCAGAGAGTACATGGGAGGTGTCCCAGCACCGAGAATAATTCATTTCGACTTCGGAAACAAGTCAAGGGATTTTTCTCTGGCAGTCTCACTCATTGTGGAAGAGGCATGTCAGATAAGGCATACGGCACTTGAAGCCGCACGTATCACCTCAAACAGATATCTCAACAAGAGCCTCGGCACTACGAACTATCGGATGAAGATAAGGACATATCCGCACCATGTAATAAGGGAGAACAAACAGGCAACTGGCGCAGGTGCTGACAGGGTTTCACAGGGTATGAGAAAGGCCTTCGGCAAGCCGGTGGGAACCGCTGCAAGGGTCAAACCCGGTCAGAAGGTAATGACGGTCTATGTGGATGAACAGAACCTCGAGGTTGCCAAGAAGGCTCTGAGAAAGGCATCCATGAAACTACCGACGCCATGCAGAATACTTCCCGAGAAACTAAACTGAAAACCGCATATTCCCTTCTTTATTCCGCTTTTGGCCCTCAGGGTTGGTGGCCAGTATATTCTGACGGAGGCGGAGGATATCATAAAGGCGATTTTTCACTTCCGTCCACTGAGAAGCAGAGGCTTGAGATAGCATTCGGGGCCATATTGACACAGCAGACCTCATGGCAGAACGCTCAGAAAGCGGTTCTGAACCTCATCACTAGGGATCTTCTTTCTCCGGAGCGCATACTGGGGGTGCACGATGAAGAAATGCATGCTATAATCCGCTCATCGGGTTATTTCAGGCAGAAAACAGAGAGGCTGAAGGCCTTTTCCGCATTTTTGGTGGACAGATACGGTGGAAGCATATCCGAGATGCTCTCTGGAGAAGTTGAATCGGTCAGAAAGGAACTTCTGTCCCTGAAAGGAATAGGTAAGGAGACAGCGGACTCGATTATGCTCTATGCAGGGAACATCCCGACATTCGTGGTGGATGCATACACATTCAGGATGGCGGAGCGCACGGGCATAATGCCGGACAGGGACTATGAAGCCCTGAAATCTGAATTTGAAGATGCTCTTGGTGGGGATTTCAGATTATACAACGAGTATCATGCGCTCCTCGTGGAACTGGGTAAAAGGCACTGTCGTACCAGAGCATTGTGTGAGGGATGCCCACTGCAGGCTGTGTGTCCATATCATAAAAAACTTTAAATGCCATTACACACTTAATCCTTCGGTGATTCCATGGTGGTCAAGAAGAATCCTTCCAGATTGAAAAAGCTTGAGAACGAGGGTAAAAAAGGCAAAGAGCCTGCCTCATCCGGAGATAAAGATTACGATATCACAAAGATACTCGATGAGGAAGAGAATAAGCCTGATAATTCTGAGCCAGAACTAGAACCTGCCACCGTGGAAGAGGCACATGTGAAGAAATTGAAGATACAGGAGACCAAGGACATCTCTCTTCTCAGAAGGCTTGCTGCGGATGCAAGGAAGGATGCCAGCGATAACATGGCAAAATACACGAAGATCAATGCAAAGGCCGAGAAGCTAATAGCAAGTGCGGAGAAGGAGAAGGAGAAGGCAGAAGCGCTCATGGAGAAGGCAGAAGCCCTGAAAGAGAAGGCAGATATGGACCGAGAGATGGCAAAGATAGAGGAGGGTTCAAAGGCCGCCAAACTGAAGGCAAGGGCAGAGAAGACCGAGGCAAAGAGGAGGGCGATTCTAGCAAAGGCAGACAGGCACAGGGCAAAATCGGAGAGTCTCCGGGAAAAGGCTATGAAATACAAAGAAGAAGCAGCCGAGTACTACGAGAAAGCCAAGATATTTGAGAGAACGGAGAGAGAGTACACCCTCAGGGCAGACAGACTTGAGGGAAAAAGCAGCGAGCACCTCTCTTCTGCAAAATCGGCAGGAGCCGTCAAGACGAAGAAGAGGCTCTGATAGAGTTCTCTGCAGCTTTCAGGCATGCAAGCAGGTCATTCGCTGTGTGATACAGTGACATTGGATTGGAAGAGTTCATAGAGAAGAAAAGTTCTTTTCCTCTGATTTCTCCTCTCACAAATTTATCATTATCCATTTTAAGAGAGTCGAAGACAGCCTTTGCCATTTTTTCATCATCATATCTGATGTGTATTTCGCAGGATACATTCATGAGCGCATCATCTCGTATGCTTTCAGAAGGTTTGAAAGAAGGGTGTATCTGGTCACGGGCCCGACACCACCGGGAACAGGCGTTATGAAGGATGCCTTTTCCTTCACTGCATCGAAGTCCACATCACCCACCACCTTTCCGTTCACCCGGTTCATCCCGACATCTATGACAACCGCACCCTCTTTTACCATGTCCGCAGTTATCAGGCCCGGAACCCCTGCGGCGACCACTATGATGTCCGCATTCCTTGAATGCTCTGCAGTGTCCTTCGTGAAGACATGGCAGACATGCACCGTTGCGTTCTCGTTGAGAAGAAGCATTGCCAGCGGCCTTCCGATGGACGCACTGTGATTGATTATACAGACCTCTGAGCCCTTCAGCTCCGTGCCAGACTCCTCAATTATCCTCATTATCGCCATCGGTGTGGGGGGGACAAAAAGGGGCTTTCCCTGCAGTATCCTTCCGATATTTGCAGGGTTCTGGACATCCACGTCCTTATTTTCAGAGATGTGCGGCGATATCTCCGCCATGTTCCAGCCATCAGGAAGGGGGAGTTCGACCATTATCCCGTGCACATCGCTATCCGCGTTCAGTTCCCCTATGGTTTCAAGCACGGATGAGAGTTCTGTGTCAGAGGGAAAGCTGTGGACGAAAAGCCTGCCACCGATCCCTTCCAGACTCCTCTTTTTCATGCGAATGTATATCTCAGAGCCTTCATTGGAGCCTATAAAAATAGTATGAAGGTTTAATGATGGGTTTCCGAGGGCCTCAAGTTCCCTGCGTATCTCCTTTTCGATATCTGAGGCCAGCCTCTTTCCGTCGAATATGCGGGCCATATCATGAAACTATGTCCACGGCATCGGATTTTACGGGCGCATCGCCTTTACCGACTATCTGCTTGGACTTCACGCCGGTTATTACCACCATGACCTTCAGTCTGTGCTCTATGGTCGGGTCAACGGAAGCGCCCCATATTATCCTTGCATTCTTGCTCACGCGCCTCTGTATCTCCTCTGCGACCCTCTGAGCCTCTGAAACGGTCATATCCGCACCGCCGGTGACATTCACGAGCACACCTGTTGCCTCGCTGATGTCCGCCTCTATCATCGGGGAGTTTATGGCCTCCTCTATGGCTTCTAGCGCTCTGTTCTCGCCCATTGCCTCGGACTGCCCCATTCCGATGTATGCAACTCCGCTTCCCTTCATGATGGTCTTCAGGTCGTTGAAGTCGAGATTGACCATGCCGGGCTTGGTGATTATCTCTGTTATTCCGGTTATGGAGCGCATGAGTATCTCGTCCGCAACTTTGAATGCCTTGTCCAGAGGAAGCCTTGGAACGAGCTCTATCAGCTTGTCGTTGGGTATGACTATGACCGTGTCGGCAACCCTTCTCAGCCTCTCAAGTCCCCATGCAGCGTTCTTCTGCCTTGCGATTCCCTCTGCTGCGAACGGGGTGGATACAACGGCTATCGTCAGGGCACCTTCCTCTTTTGCGAGCTGAGCAACAAAACCTGATGAGCCTGTTCCGCTACCTCCTCCGAGCCCGCATGTCACGAAGACCATGTCGGCACCCTTGATTACGGAACGGAGCTCTTCTTCTGCCTCTCTTGCTGCCTTTTCCCCCATTTGAGGAACCGCCCCTGCTCCGAGACCTCTCGTGGTTCTTCTTCCGAGCAGTATCTTCTTCTGTGCCTTTATTGTCAGAAGGTGCTGTGCATCCGTGTTTGCAGCAACCATCTCCACTCCGGTTATGCCTTCCTTCATCATCCTGTCTATGGTGTTGGAGCCAGCCCCACCAAGACCTATGACGACAATCTTCGTCCTCAGATTCCGAAGTATCTCTTCCAGTTCCTTGTCGTCGTCAGTTATCATTCCGGCAGTATCCAGAGCATTTGTGGGCTCAGGGCCCTTTGAAAGCGCCTCTTCTATTATGGATTTCATTTATACACCTCGTGCATCCCGGCATATTATAAGAGGCTAATACACCTACAATATATAAGAATTACTCAGAATGCACTCAGGAGCGCACGGCAGCTTTAAATAAAGGCTATCACTTGCATGCTGGTGCAAAAGAAGATAGCATCCTATCCGCTTCCCGAAACAGGGAGAAGGAACAACATACCGGTCAGTTTTCTCGCTAGATACAGGGGCTTCGGGAGGGATGCACACCGCCTCCTGTACATTGCCCTTTTCGGTTCAATAAGCGGTTCGATAATCTGGTTCATACTGGTCTTATACCTCTCGGAACTCGGATTCAGGCCGGCCTTCGTGGGCTATGTCTTCTTCCTTCAGGGGATGTCACAGGCACTGGTGGCCATACCTGCGGGTCGCTTGTCCGATTTCTACGGCCGGAAGAAGCCGATAATCATAGGCTCATTCCTCTCGTTCATCGGCGCTCTCCTCCTTGTCTTTCCTCTCACAGCGATAATGGCCTTCTCAGCAGCGATACTCATGGGAACGGGGATGGCGATATTCTCTCCCGCATTCTCATCCATACTCGCAGAGAGGACCAGCACATCCCGCAGAAAATACCTTTACTCCCTTCAGAGCATATCCATGATGGTTGGGAGCGCTCTGGCCATGCTATTTGCAGGGTCTCTTCCGGACATTTTCAGAGGGATGGGGGATGCAATACTCGGCTACCGCATAGTGATAGGGGTGAGCGCATTCTTCATGCTCATCCGTGCGGTGTTGAGCCTCTTCGTCAGGGAATCGGAGAGGGAGAGCAGGCCCGAGACAAGCATGCCAAAATCACTGAGGCTGATAATGAAGTTCGCGATACCAAATGTCCTCATAGGGCTTGGTGCGGGGATGGTCGTACCATTCATGCCCTTACAGTTCCAGATGAGGTTCGGGATAAGCAACACCGCCATCGGCTCCATATTCGCACTGAACCAGATAATCATGATATTCGTTATACTCGCGCTCCCTCATTTCGCAGAGAAGAAGGGAAGTGTTGTCGTGGTGACGACATTGCAGGGCACCGCCACCATACTCATGCTCCTTGTACCTGCGACATCCTATCTGGCATACGGTCTTTTCATATTCACCATAATCTACCTTCTGAGGGCCATACTCATGAACTCCACAGGTGCGATATTGACTTCTTTCAGGATGAATGTGATACCTGAGGAGGACAGGGCCGTGGCGGATGCCACCGCAATGGTCAGCTGGCTCGGATTCAATTCAATAGGCTCGTTCATAGGCGGTTATCTCATCCAGATGTCCGTGGACATACCATTCTACATAGGCGGAAGCCTGTATGCTGCCTCGGTGATATCGTATTACCTCTTCTTCAGGAAGATGGATGACCGCTCCTGATTCGCATAGCTCGTTCTTCAATGATCCTTTCAGCCAGTTCCTTGACTCCATCCGGCTCTTCGAACTCACTGGAATACGGGCAATCAACATCCCGCACCACCTTTCCCGTGCTCATGTCGAAGACGAACGGGTATGTTCTGCAGCCTTCCGGCCTGTCCCTGTATATCCTGCACCTGCCGTCCTCGCATAGAAAGAAGCACCTTCCGTTTATGTTCTTCATGATAAGGAATCCGTCCCGGACCTCGTAGAAATCCCGGAATCCGAGTAATTCTATGCGCTCCACATCATCGTTGGTGAGCATCATCTCGGTGTTCAGGCAGCAGGCATGACAGCGGTGAACAAGGCAGGGATTCATGCCCCCTCATAGCCTTTCGCATAAAAGGATAACCCGTATATGAGGGAAAGATATGCATGAGCGTGGAACGCTTCATCTGCGACGAGATGCTCGGAACCCTGGCGAAGTGGCTCAGGATACTTGGCTTCGACACGGAATATGCGAAGGGAATGGAGGACAGCGAGATACTCGCTATGGCTGAAAAGGAGGGAAGGATACTTCTGACGAGGGATAAGGAAATGTACGGGAGAGCGCTCCGAAGAAATATGGATGCGATGTTCCTGGGCAATGCGGAACTGGAAAGCGACCTGAGAGAAGTCATTAAAAAATACAGGCCAGACCCGGAGCTCTTCATGACAAGGTGCACCGTCTGCAATTCAGCGCTCGAAGAGGTCCCGAAGGAGAGCGTGAAGGGAAAGGTGCCCGACGGAGTCTTTGAAAGGCAGGAGAGGTTCTGGCACTGCAAAAGATGTGACAAATACTACTGGGAAGGGAGCCACTGGGAGAGGATCAAAGGGTTCATCGAAGATCTGGATTGAACTTTACTTATTAAGGGGCAAAAAATTCATATATCCAACCACACATTCTTTTATGGTGATGTGTTGACATCAGAAACTAAAATATTAATTAATACATACAAAAATATTAGAAAGTCAGTGATGTGGCTATTCGCATTTTATGATGTCTTAGTGTGTGTAACATTGGCGCTGTTTATGAAAAATTATTTGATCGTATCATTTTCATTATTTTTTCTTCTGGTATTACTCAACTTGGTGTATTTTTACATTCTGTTTGATTTGAGGACGGTATACAGGGTGGAGATGTCATCTAACCATGTTTTGTTGGTAACAAAAAGGGGCAAAGTCCTTAAAAGATTTGATGTTTGTAGTTTGATTTTTCCTGTAATAAATTTAAAAAAAGAGTTGTGGAATGATTTTATGAAAAAGAACAAAAATGTGAATTTATATCTGCACGATAGGTTGGGGAATAGATACAGTATTGGTAGAGGTGTTTTTGTTTATGGGCACACGCCAATGAGTGAGGCGATAGATTTGGAAAAGTGGTTGCAAAAGCAAAAAGAAAAAATTTGCAGGAAAAATAAGGAAAGATAAAAGGTTATAATCCAAAATGTATTGCCGTGAAAATAACATTAGATGCTGTGCTGTTTGGAGCAAACCCGATAGCAGGGATGAACGGGCGTATGCTCTCCCTTCACCCAATACCCCTAAACCGCACAGTTATAACCTCTCTTCCCATCCCTCCAACAGGTTCTGGCACTGCAAACTGGCACTGCAAAAGATGTGATAAGTACTACTGGGAAGGGAGCCATTGGGAGAGGATCAAAGGGTTCATCGAAGATCTGGATTGAACTCTTTATTAAGGCAAAAAATTCATATATGCACCCATACATTCTTACACGGTGATGGCCTGATAACAGTGGAAAAAAGATATTCGCCCGCATGGGAGGGCTTTCTATTTCAGAGTTCATACATGCTCGAAGGTGGGAGCGACTATTTCCTCCGGGACGGCGCCAACCGGGTATTCGACAGGGTCATAGTCGGTGGGATTTCCGCACTTGTAAAGACCTTCCGGGAATTCGTGGAAGAGCTCGGAAAGGCCCTCATAGACTTCGGAAAGAAGCTCATCGGAGCATTCGAGACAGCACTTCAGGAGGTAAAAACAGCGGTGGAAAAGGTCGTGGATGTCATCGCATCTATTGTGGAGTGGATAAAAGAGGCAATAATCAATGCGGTCATGTCTGTTGTAAACTCAATAAAATCCAGTCTTGATGATTTCTATGACACTCTGATACAGACAATCGGAGATGCTTTCGACGAATACAGAAATACGGGCCGTCTTAGTGGGGAAACGCAGAAAACTTTGAATTCCGTTCTAAACTTCAACTATCTGTATGTGGCCTTTGCAGGTATGGTAATAGCCATAGATGCCATCGCAATAGCTGCAGGCTCCGTTACATTCGGTTCCGGCTATCTCATAATATCTGCGGCCGTACCGTTGATTATACTGGCTATTGTAAAGGCATTTACCGGAGGTACCGAATATGAAACAGGAGGAATTTCTGGACTGCAGCCGAATCTGGATTTGGATTACATATTCGGTATACTTAAGAACTATGTAGATGGTCTATCTAAAAATAAGAAATCTAACATACATATCATGGACATCCCGAGTATGCCAGAAGAAGATTGGAAAATTTTTATGGGCTTTCTTGCTATTTTGTTCAGTATGGGAGGTTGGATTACTACATTAATATTTTATGAATTTCCAGGGATGCCTGGAATTACCAAAGAGATCGTTTCAACAACTATTGGGGCGCTTTCATGGTGGGTTTTTGGAATAGCGGCATTGATTGCGAGTGGTGTGAATCAATCGGCTGCGGAAATATTAGGTCTTATTTCGATGGAATTATCTGTTATTTCATTCATTACCCTCCTCTATGACTTACCTTTGCTTGCTGGTCAAACTATCGGACAACAAATAGCGTTTGCGTTCGCATCGGTTTTTTCGGCCATAGGAATTGTGTGTGGAAGAATGGCTTTATGAAGGGTGATTCCATGAGAATATGCATAAAAAATAATGTAAAAAAATTTCTAATATCCAAATTATTGTTTTCAATATTCATATTTTCAATATCTGCTTCCATACCAATTACGCTTTATCTCTTAAAAGGCGAAGAATTTTTTATTATTAATTATGACAATGTATTTACATGGATTTGCATTTTATTTGCTTTCCTTCCACCTATAAAGCTTTTTATGATGTTTTTCAGACTTTTAAGATACGAAAGCCCAATAAAAATTTGTTTTTACTCTACATATTTTGAATTTATAACCTATAAAAACTGGAAATCAGAGGCCCAATATTCTGATTTTCTCGCAATATTTTATAGAACAGGACAAGTCGGTGTTTCCGAACCATCTAAAACAAATGTTTCTATAATATACTATCGTGATAGAAAGTTGAAAAAGGTAAATCTCCTTATATTTGAGGATTCTGCCTTTGAACGAGTATTGCAAGAGTACAGAAAATATCTTGAAAATTCTAAGGACGAAAGGAGAGCCCTAGTACTGTATGACATAGCCACCCTGCGAGAGATGGATTATGCCAGAACGAAGGGAAGGCTGGAAGAGTTCATGGAAAAATACCGCGCAAATCGCAAGCTGGAGGAGTTCGAATGAAAAAGGAAGAAACCGGAAGGGTCATTGAAGAAGTGGGCAATCCGAGCCTTAAAACTATGAAATGGCTGATACTTGCAGGAACCTTCACCGGAGCAGCGGTTGCGATATTCGCAAGCCTGTTCTCCATGAATGTGGGTCCCGAGGCCATGCCATTCACGATCATATTCATGGCAAACGCACCACTCTTTATCATAGCCGGCATTCTTGTCTGGCTGTGGTTCTCTTCCAGAGAGATAATACTCTATGAAAACGGCATGAAGATTCCAAAGACCAGATTTTCGTCCAGATACATAAGGTATGATGAAGTAAAATCAATCGATCCGTATGCAAGAGGAGGAAAGGTGATAATCCGCACAGAAAACGGAGATTTCGAGGTTACAAAGGGAATCATAGAAAAATGGGATGACTTCATCAGGGTTTTAAAAGACAAAGGACTTATAAATGAAAACGGAGATGTGAAACCATGAACTTCCCAGCATTCTATAAACCTGAATTCCTCTCCTTCGCCCAACCCCTCGATACACAGAATTGCATCGATTCCTCTTCCTTCTCTTTCTACTACACAACCGCCCCCTCCACAGACAACTCAATCGAAGCGGGCATGAACAAGCATGCATAGTTTCAAGTCCCCTTCTCAATCTTCATTCGAACAGTATCTCTATCCTCTTCACCCTCGACACCGGAACCCTTTCCTTTCCGTTCTTCACCATGCTTATCAGTTCCATCCTTCTCATTACCGTCAGGTCGTAGTAGATGTTCTTGTAGTCACGGGAGAGAGCGCTCGCCAGTTCCTTTATTGACCTCACCCTGTTCTTCTGAAGGTAGTCAAGTATCTCCACCCTCGTCTCACCGAGGACCGAGAATATGGAGTAATCGTGGAATATGGTCTCCTCCTCCATCTCGGCGCCTTTGGAGAGCGCCTTTAGAAGCTCGTAGTCGTCCACAACCGATGGGGAAGCGCACTTCTCTATGGATGCCTTCTGTCCGAGGGAATCGAGGGAACCGTATTTTCGCATCAGTTCGTCCGCCTTCTCATGGACATATTCCCCGTCCACCCTGTTCCTGATGATGACCTTCATGCCAGGTCCTCCAGGGACATGGCCGCCAGGTTCCTTCTGAATATCCTGACCAGCCTCTCGATCTCATCCAGTTCCTTCTCGGGCGTGTTCATCTGCTCGAGGAGCGCTCCGTTCTCGTCGTAGCGGTCCACATGCGGCTGCTGCTGGAAGTTGTCCCACCTGACATAGGGCCTCCATCCCCTCTTCGTCTCCACCATGTAGGTGTAGCTGTAGTACTTCCTCCGGCTGCCGTCGTATATCTCTATGGAATCGATTATCTCGTTCCGGTGTATGTATATCCTCTTCTTCAGGACCTTCACGGGAGCGCATATACCCTGCGATATAACAGCTTTCCTACATCCTCTCCAGCACCCTTATTCCGAGGGCATCCATCCCCGCCCTCATCACCTTTCTGAAGGAATCCGTGAGAGTGAGGCGCGCATCCCTCTTTTCCGAGCTCAGGACAGGATAGTCCCTGTAGAAGTCGTTGAACATGGAGGCAAGGTCCCTCAAATATGCCGCAAGGATGTGCGGCTTCTTTTTCTCCGCAGCCTCCTCTATCACCGCAGGATATTCCGCCATCTTTCTCAGCAATCTCCATTCCCCGTCCTCTTCCGCCGAGAACACCCTCTCGAAATCCCCTGCCTTCCTTATGATGCTCGATGCCCTTGCATAGGAATACTGTATGAAGGGAGCGCTCTCCCCCTCGAAGTTCAGGGCATCCTCCCATTTGAAGACCATCCTTTTCTCGGGCTGAACCCGTATGATGTTGTACCTTATGGCAGACACCCCGACCGCCTCGGCTATCTCCCTCATCTCATCCTCGGAAAGGTCGTCCCTGCGCTTCCTGACCTCCTCTAACGCACGCTCTACGGCCTCGTCCATCAGGTCGTCGAGATAGACCACCCTTCCCTTTCTGGTGCTCATCCTCCCCTCGGGCAGGCCGACGAATGCGTAGAACATGACATCCGGCTCCCTTGCCCCCAGCATATTGAGCATTATGCTGACCGCCTTCGATTGAAGCCTGTGGTCCTCTCCCAGCACATCCAGCATCCTGTCGGACCTATTTCCCTTGTCAATGTGGTATGCCACATCCCTCGTGGAATACAGGCTGGTCCCATCGGAACGGGTTATGAAGAATCGAGTGTCCTTTCCGGATACGCCGTAATCGGCGAGGTCTATGTAGAGCGCTCCGCTTTCATCTTTTTGAAGCACTCCCTTCGATTTCAGCCCTTCTATGACCTCATCAACCTTTCCCGAGAACACGATGTCCGACTCGTATGCAAGGTTGTCCAGCTCTATTCCCAGCCTTTTCAGGCTCATGAGTATTCCGGACATCATCTCATTGACCGTTTTCCTGACCTTCTCCCTTATCTCCGCATCTCCGTTCTCGTATCTCCTTATCCAGTCGGATATGCTCTCCTTTGCCTCCTCATCGCTCTCCATGAGCTCATTGACCCTCTGGTAGTGCTTAACATAGAGGTAGTCGGCTCGTTCTTCTGCTTCTCCGAACCTCTCGACCCCCCATGCGACCATGACCGCCTGCTTTCCGACATCATCCACATAGTACTCTGTTTCCACATCATAACCTGCGGCCCGCATTATCCTTGCCGTGGTGTCCCCGATTATCGGGTTCCTCGCCCTTCCCACATGCAGAGGCCCTGTGGGGTTCGCGCTCGTATGTTCCAGAAGTACCTTCTCCTTCCTCTTATTTCCCCTGAAAATGGAAGCATCGTCTATGGCGGACAGCACGGCATCGGAGAACGCCTTTCTCGAGAGATTGAAATTCAGGTACGGCCCCTGGGAAGAAACGGATTCAACAATATCGTTAGCAACGAAGCCATCGGCCAGCACCTTCGCTATCTCAACAGGGTTCTTTTTCATCGTCTTCGCAATTCTGAAGCAGGGGAGCGCCACATCCCCGGCACCTTCCGGGGCCGGCTGTATGTCCAGCGCTCCATCGTAGCCCAGTTCTTCAAGCCCTTTCTTCAGCGATTCCCTGACCGATTCTATAACAAGTTCATTCGGGTTCATCCTCACCCATCTCCTCGTACTCTTCATCATATTCTTCATCGTCTTCCGGTTCCGGCCTCTCCCTCTCCTCATAATACACACCCATCTCAGCAATCTTTATGTCCATCCTCCTGCGCTCCAGATAACGATATACCGTCGAGTGCTCGCTTCCGCTGAGAAGCATCACAACAGCGTTCTTAGCTATGTCCATCTCGAGAAAATCCCCTATTATTCCCACTGTGTTCCCGTAGACCGAGACCTCTGCACCGCTCATCTCCTCTATCAGCCTGCGAGTCTTCCCCTTTGTGCCTATAACCCTTCCCCTGAGCCGCATCACAGAGTTCTTCTTCTTTCCCGAGAAATCACGGATATCTATTATCTCAAGGTAGACATCATCGTCCATCAGGCGCATCGCTTTTTCAGGCGAGAATCCCCTTCCTATTGCCCTTATTATGCTCACGGCCTTCATTCCGTTCAGAGGGTCCTTTGACTCCGATTCGTCTATGCTGACCTCTCCGTCCTTGGAATCTATGAAGATGCGCACATCGGCCCTTTTCTCTATCATCTCCTTTGTGCCACCATCCCTGCCGATTATGACCGCAACCCTGTCCTTCGGAACCCTGACATAGTACATACTAATCCCTCACTTTCCTCATGATATCATTCTCATCCACATCCAGACCCTTCTTCCTGAAATAGCGGGCGACATTGCGCACATCCCTTTCAAGCAGTTCCGATGATGCGGGATGCTTCAGATGCACTGCCTGTGACACATCTATGAGAACGAAGGAATCTCCATCCACAAGTATGTTGTACTCGCTTATGTCACCGTGCACGAGCTTCGCATCCCTGTACATCCTTCCCATGGCATCCACTATGAAATCAAATCCCTTCTCCACATCGAAGTCCGCATCTTTCATCAATGGGGCTGGCCTTTCATCATCCCCGATGTACTCCATCACAAGGACATTGTCCTTCTGGGATATCGGAATGGGAACCCTCACGCCTGCACCCACCATCCTCTCTAAGTTGCTGAACTCCTTCATGGACCACCTGTAGACGAGCCTGCGCCTGTCGTGCGATATCCCCTTGAACCTCGGGTCGCCCTCTATGTACATCCTCATCTTACGGAAATTGCTGGTCGCTATGCGGTATATCTTCACTGCAACCATGCTTCCCTTCTGATCTACGGCCCTGAACACATTGGCCTCCTTGCCCGTTGATATGGGAAAATCTATACTGTCAATATAGCCCCTGCTCATCAGGTAGTAGATGGCCATAACGGTGGAATGGTCGAATACCTCGCTTTCCGTCTTTCTATCTATATCAAGAAAATCCCTGCGGACAGACTGTGAAAGCCTCGATTCTATGTATTCTACCGCTTCTTCGTACTTCATGTTCAGAATACATCCAGAACAGGCGGTATATATCCCTTTCTTTTCATCGCCTGGACCTGCGTGCCCGTGTACCTGTAGATTATGTCCGCTTTCTCGGGCTGGAAGTCCCAGGGCTTCACAATAAGAAGGTCACCTTCCCTGACCCACATTCTCTTTTTGAATCTACCGGGAACCCTTCCCATCCTTGAAACTCCGTCCTCACATACCACGTCTATGTGGCTGGCTCCGTTCAGCCTGTGGGCTATCGCCATCAGTTCTCCTTTGTGCTTTTTTGGGAGTGGGAACCTCACTACCTCTTCGGGGTTATCATCAGTCACGTTTATCCATCGTATCTCAGCTTTCAGGTATATAAGCATATCTATAAGTCAGAATGTGAACGAAAGCCTGCGATAAAGAATAAATACACCCTGTGATTGGTGGGATAAAAGCACAAGAGAGTGAGAAAATGATAAGACAGTGTGAGGAGCACGGCTACTTCAGAGGTGAAGTGTGCCCTGTGTGTGGAATGGAAGGGAAGTTCATTCTCAACGACTACGAGACAGAACGCCTGGGGAAGACCTTAGCGGGAGCGCTCCGCCATTTTCCCGAGAAATTCGACCTTACGATGGACCCGAAGGGATGGGTGGATGTCAGGCAGTTCGTCAATGCTGTCCGCTCAAGGCAGAGAAAGTTCAAGTGGTTGAGGCCATATCATATAGTTGCGCTCATAACCACAGACCCCAAGGGGAGATATCAATACAAGGACGGGTACATAAGGGCGACATACGGCCACACGATTGATGTGGATCTGGACCTTCCGACAGACGACATTCCCGAGATACTCTACTATCCGGCTACAGAGGAGGAGAAGGACTTCCTTCTGGAAACCGGGCTCAGGCCATCAGGCAGGATATTCGTTCACATGAGTTCTACCCTTGAATCAGCGGTAGAGGCCGGAAAGGTCAGGACACCGAGGCCTGTTGTTTTTGAGATAAATACTGCAGCTGCAATCGAATCGGGTGTCGTGATAATGCATGCTGCCCCGAGGATATACATCACGAAGGAGATTCCTCCGGAGTTCATAAAGGAAGTGGAGGTTCCCGAGGAGCTTCTTGATGTCGAAGAGGTTCCCGAGGAGGTCAAAGCCGCAGAGGGGGAATCCGGAGAATCAGTTGATGAAGAGGATATGGGCACACAGGAGGCCTCAGAGAACGATGTTTCCGCTGATGAAGAGGATGAATATGCAGAAGAAGATTCCGGCGACACGGAATAGATACACAAGTTTAATAAACGGAGAGATCCATATCATACCGAGGTGATGAAATGGTAAAGGCAGAACTTACGAAGGTAAGGGATTTTCTTGAGAAGGATTTTGAGAAGATAGACAGAGATGAAAGCATATCGGTGCTCACGGGAAAGCTCAGAAGAAAGGACATACAGGAAGCCGTTGTTATAGATGGGAAGAGGCCTGCAGGCGTAATAAGTTATGACATACTCATGAGAAGAGGCAACCTTCCGATGAGCGCAAAGGTGGGGCATTTCATGGTCTCACCACCGACTCTGGCCCCCGATAACAATTTCATAGATGCATGCGAGGCCCTATTCAGCTCCGGTCTGAGGATAATACCGGTCGAGGAGAAAGGAAAGCTGGAGGGCGTTGTTACAAGAAGATCCGTGATAAGAGTGGTTCCTAGGATAGACGAAATCGCATCAATAAAAGCCAGAGAGGTCATGAGCCACCGCCCTGTCGTAGCGGGAGAGAAAGATGACATCATGAAGGTAAAATCCATAATGGTGGAGCACGACATAAAGGCAGTTCCTGTTGTAAATGAGGACGGGGAACTGATCGGTGTGGTTGGTCTGAAGGATATAGCGGAGACCGTACTGAGGGACAAGCAGAGGGCTACATATGGTGATGCATCAGGAAACAGAGAGAAGGTCAACATACCTGTGAAAAGCATAATGCATGTGCATCCGATATTCGTGGGCCCCGGCAAGACGCTGGGAGAGATAGCCAAACTGATGATAGACAATAAGATTGGCGGAATAATCATAACCGAGGGCAAGAAGCCTGTTGGAATAGTCCACCAGATAGACATAATCGAGACAGCCGCAAACCTTGCACCCCGCGAAGGGGTTTATGTCCAGATATCGGGTGTAGAGGAGGCCGGCGAGGTCTATGACGAACTCTACGAGCTGATAGAGAAGTCCATGAAGAAGATAGTGGAGATAATCCCTCCAAGGATACTGAACGTACATGTTGTCCATCACCATGACCGTGAGGGCATAAACTACACCATCAGGCTCAGGATGACCACCGAGAAGAAGACCTACTATGCGAGCCAGGACGACTGGAACATATTCAGAGCGCTCTCCATGGCACTGGAGGACCTTGAAAGGCAGGTCAAGAAGGACAAGGAGAAGTACATGGATGCCAGAAGGAAACCCTGAGATAATCGGCACAACAGCGGTCAAGGACACTGAAACCCTGCTTTCGAGGATAGGGCCCGACATCATCATAGACGCAGCGGTGGCATGTGGAAGGGCCCACATCATTTTCTCATATTTTCGGGCATTGCGCAATGTGGAGCGGAGGACTGCAAAGGGAAGCAGCCTTGCAACAGAGTTCTTCAGGCAGATAACAGGAGAAAGGCAGGTCTCATCGGCCATAAAGAAGGCGAGGATAAAGGAAGGGAATCCGGCGGTAGTAATAACTCACAGACAGCCTGAAGATGTCCTGAAAACGCTCGGGCTTGAAAGAGATGACTCGGTCATAGGATGCAATGGAGAGAACTGTGAGGAAGAATGCCTTGAGAGGAGCGCTCTGGTGGAGATACTGTGAGCTTCATAGTTATAGATGGTATTGACGGGTGCGGAAAGAGCAGCCATGCGAGATCCCTAGTATCGTACCTGAGAAGGAAGGGAAGGGAGGTCCTGTTCCTGAAGGAGCCGACAGGTGAAAGCCCTGCGGGAAAGAGGCTTGCCGAGGCGCTCAAAAGCAACAACAGGCCCTCGCCTGACGAGGAACTGAGGCTGTTCATAGGGGACAGGAGATGGGATGTCGAGAACCGGATACTGCCTGCGCTGAAAGAGGGAAAGGACATCGTCATGGACAGGTACTACTACAGCACAATTGCATATCAGGGCGCCAGAGGTATGGACATCGAGGAAATAAGAAGGATGAACGATTTCGCGCCTGTTCCAGACCTTGCGATAATACTTGACATAGACCCGGAGATAGCCGGGGAGCGCATAAACCGCAGGGGAAAGGGAGATTACTTCGAGGATCTCGATTACCTGAGGAAGGTCAGGGAGATATTCCTTTCAATGAAGGATATGCCGGAGGTCGTTATAATAGATTCCTCTGGCCCGTATCAGGATACGCAAAAAAGGATAAAAGAGGTTGTTGAAGGCATCATTCGCTGATTCCCAGCACTTCTTCGGCCTTTTTCCGATTCTTTGCCACATTTTCGTCAACATCACGGTACAGGCTGTTACCGTGGGAATCTATGCCGACCACCAGCGGCCCAAGGTCTTCGGCCTCAAGTATCCATATTGCTTCCGGCATCCCGAACTCGAACCATTCGACACCGTGGACCTTCTTGAAGGCGGTTGCAGCCAGGGCAGCAGCGCCTCCGGTCATGGCCAGATAGACCGCACCGTGCTCCTTCATGGACTCCACCGTTGGCTCGGACATGCCTCCCTTTCCTATTATTGCGCGAACTCCGAAGCGCTCTATGAAATCCGGTTCTAGGGAGTTCATCCTCGAACTGGTCGTCGGACCTGCGGCGATCACACGCCATTCTCCGTTCTCGTCCTTCTTCATCACAGGCCCGCAGTGGAATAGCACCATGTTCCTGAAATCCAGGGGGGGCTTCTTCCCTTCCTTCGCAAGTTCCAGAGCATGTATGTGCACCTCATCCCTTCCTGTGTAGATCATCCCGCTGAGATACACTATATCTCCGGTCCTGAGCTTCCGGACATCTTCCTCATTTAGCGGTGTTGTGAAGTGGTATTCCATCTTTATCCCTCCATCTCCTCTATTCTGCCGTCCTCGTATATCTTCGCTCTCGCCCTTCTTCCTGTCCAGCACTGCGTGTTCACGGCAACAGGCAGGCTTGCGGTGTGGCAGTACGCATATTCAACCTTTACATCAAGAACCGTGGTCTTTCCACCGAGCCCCATGGGTCCTATGCCCGTCTCGTTCATGGCCTTCATCAGTTCCTCCTCAAGCTCTGCTATATCCTTCTCAGGATGCCTCTCGCCTATGGGTCTCAGAAGGGATTCCTTGGCTATGTGCATCGCTATGTCCGATGTCCCGCCTATGCCAACCCCTATTACCGTTGGAGTGCATGGCTTTCCACCTGACCTTATGACGCAGTCAAGCACGAATTCCTTTATCCCTTTCAGCCCCTGTGATGGCGTCAGCATCTTCATGAAGCTCATGTTCTCGGAACCCGCTCCCTTGGGGAATGCGATTATCTCCACATACGGGTCGTCGGTTGGGATGTAGTTTATGGCAGGCATGCCCTTCCCTATGTTGTTACCGGGATTCTTTCTTGTGATGGGGTGCACGGCATTGGGCCTTAGCGGAACCTCTTCAGTCGCCTTCTCAACCCCTTTCCTTATGGCCTTCTCGAACTCTGAGAATGAGGGTATCAGCCTGAGGTTTCCCTTAACGAAGAATATGTGCACGCCGGTGTCCTGGCAGAGCGGAAGCCCCTCGCTCTTCGCGAGCTCTATGTTCTTCATTATCGCCTTCATCTGCATCTTCGGGACCTCGCTGTCCTCCCGTTCATAGGCCTCTTCAAGCGCTCTCACCACATCCGGCGGGCTTCCCGTGCTGGCCATTCTCAGCAGGTCCACCACGACCTTCGTGACGGTCTCTTTCTGGATCATATGGGCACATCAGTGAAGGTTAATTAACGGTTTCGCCGATTATAGGATTCTTCCTTCCATCGCTGACAAGCACCACCCTGCTCGGCCTGTATTCCATCACAACTTCCCTTCCGGTGTACTCCCCTATCTTCGCACCGAAGTCCCTTATCTCATCGTGGGACGGCATGTTGTCCATGCTCATCCGCTCTCTGGAATATCCTACGAACACATACCCCTTGGCCTCTATGAAGTCGGGGTCCGCCTTCTCGATGAGCTTCGCATACTCCTTTTCATAGCCCTGCATGTTCCAGTCCTTAACGAGCGTGTGCCTGATGACAGTCCGAGTGTCCAGCGAGGGAAGGAGTTCAAGTGTCTCATTCAACCTTTCCCAGCCATTCGGTATCATCGGCACAAGGAGTTCGTTGTAGACCTTTTCGTTGGGCGCTGCCACCGTGACATATAACTGCGTGGGCAACGGGTCAAGGTTCTCGATGGCCTTCGGAAGCGTGCCGTTCGTTACCAGAAATGTCGTCATCCCTCTTTTGTGGGCCAGTTCTATGAACTCTCCGAGCCGGGGGTATATGGTGGGCTCGCCGCTGAGCGATATGGCTATCTGATTGGGATTGTATGCTTCCTCCCACATCTCCCTGCTCACCCTCGGGTCCCCTTTGAAACCCGATATCAGCTTTCTCTGGGCCTCTATGCTCTCCTCAAGTATGAACTCGGGCTCATCCACCTGTTTGAGGGTGGATTCGTTGAACGCCTGGAACCTCCAGCAGAAGAGGCAGTTCTGGGTGCACTGGTTGAGCGCTGGCGACATCTGAAGGCATCTATGGGACTGTATGCCGTAGAAGACCTCCTTGTAGCACGGCCTTCCGCGCACCAGTTTCTCCTTCAGCCAGTGGCAGAGCTTCACTCCGGAATGCTCTCCGACCACCCTGTAGTGCTGTTTCTCAAGTATCCTCTTAAGCTCGGGTTCCATGGGCCTGCTGATGAAAGCCGGTATATGTATCTTTGCAGGCAAAGCCTTAAATCCACCCGGTTCTGCGCTCTCCCGATGATGCGGATACTTCTCATAGCGGCCGGCGGAGCGCTCGGCGCCCTTTTCAGATACTACCTGTCAGGCCTCCCTTACAGATACACGGAGGGCAGTTTTCCCTGGGGAACACTTCTGGTGAACCTTCTGGGTGCCTTCGTAATCGGCCTCATGTGGGGGCTGACCGAGGATGAGAGCGTATCTCCATATCTCAAGTCCTTCGTGTTCATCGGGGTCATCGCATCCTTCACCACATTCTCCACCTTTGCACTGGAGAGCGCTCTCTTCATCCGGGATGGTGAAAATGCTCTGGCCGGAGCATACATCCTCATAATGAACCTCGGGATACTTCTGGTCTTTGCGGGACTCGCAAGTTCAAAATACATGAAGCTCATGGGGGGAAGCATATGAGGGAAGGAATGAGGAAAGGTGACGATGCTGTCCTTGTCCGGATATACATCGGAGAACTGGACCGATATCACGGAAAGAGCCTTTGGGAAGAGATATTGAAGAAGGCGAGGGAGATGGGCCTGGCAGGTTGCACCGTGCTCCACGGAGTGGCCGGCTTCGGTGCCGCGAGCCACCTGCACACCTCAAAGGTGCTCAGGCTTTCAGAGGACCTTCCTGTTCTCATAGAGATGGTGGACAGGCAGGACAAGATAGACGAGATAATGCCATTTCTGGAGGAAGTGGTCACCGACGGGCTGATAACCACGGAGAAAGTTAAGATAGTCAAGTATGTTCACAGCAAGGGCAGCAAGGCCTGAGAGCGCAGAAAAGAGACAGTGCATCTTATAATATAAAAAATGTAAAAAGATTTATTAGGACATATCTGCCGCATCCTCGTGTTCTAGCGGCTCTTCCGGTGTATGCGAATCGCTCTCAGACATCTCTGAACCCATATCCTCCAGATTCTCATGTTGATCCATATCTTCTCCTGTGGATTTCTCCTCAACAGGTGGTTTTTTGCGCATTTTCATCACAAGGACCAGAAGAGCCAGCGCTACCAGCACTATGAGAAGTAGCACCCACCATGGGAAGGAAGACTGGGTTTGAGAAGAGGACGATGGAGATGGGGGTGCGGGGCTCAGTATGGGGGTGACAGTCGTAGAATTTCCGGGCGTTATAGTTATGTGGAGTGTTGTGGTATTGTATCCATCTGCCTCAACTATTATCTCATATGCACCTTCAGGAATGTTTTCTATGGCAAAATCTCCGTTATCGTCTGTAGACGAAGTCTTATCTGTTCCAACAACGGTTACTGTTGCATCCGCCACAGCATTGCCGTCCGAATCCTTTACAGTCCCTGTAAGAGTGCCTGTCTCCGATGTGTTATTTCCAGTATTATTGTCGAATCCGTCTTCACTCACTGTTGTAAATCTCCAAGAGTACGGAATAAGCGCGTTTCCCGCAGGGTCGTTTCCGGTAACGGTTACGGAGTATGTGGTGTTCTCGGCCAGATTCTCTGCAAGAGTGAATACCGCCGTATCGCCCGCCCATGAGAGGGTTCCAGATACGCCCACAATGGATATTGACACGCTGGATTTGTTCATGGGTTCCGAGAAGGTCACGGTTATAGCCGTATTCACGGGGACCGATGTGCCATCCGGGGTGTGAGAGGTTACCTCCGGGGGCGTGGTATCGATGGTAAATGTGCTGTTCGTTATATTGAGGAATCCAACCCTGTCCGTGGCCCTTACCTCAACCAGATGCTCCCCGTCCTCCAGCCCCGTGAAGGTGTGCTCCGTATCCGTGCCGACATTTATCCACATCACCTTGTCAATTCTCACAAGGTAGTACGCAACTCCTGACCACTCATCCGAACCGCTCCACTGAACAGTGACCGAACTCGAAGAGAGAAGTGCGTCCGCGCCGGGGGATGTAATCTCCACCGTTGGCGTGGTTATGTCGTAGCCACACAGTATGTCCGCAGTGGTCTTTGCCTCGGCATTCCCGCTCATATCCGTGGCCACGCTCATGAACTGGTAGTAGCCCTCTCCGTTCGGGAACGTGAATACGACATCTGTGGAATTTGATGTTCCGGACAGCTTAATGGCATCGCCGAACTGCACCCAGTCGGACCATGATGAATTGTCTTCTGAGTAGCGGTAGTGGAGTGTTATGTTCTTCAGCCCGGAGTTGTCCGTCGCGTTCAATGTCAGGGTTGTCTGTGTGTGCTGCCAGTATTTGGATAGCGGTTCAATGAAGGACGATGGGGGCTCGTTCTCCTTCTCCGTTGTGAATGAAACTCCTGCGGGTGCCCCTGCCATAGAATTGCCTGCTAAGTCCTTCGCCTCGGATACCGTGAATGTGTATGTTACGGAGTTCTGGAAATCCGCATGGGTCAGGGTGGCCGTGGTGTTGTTGTTTGACCATGAAACTGACCAGCCGCCCGGGTCAGGAGAGCAGGAATAGGAGAATGTGGATATATCTATGCTCTCGCTGAAATTGAGGAGAATGGGCTGGCTAACTGGAACTCCAGTAGTCCCGTCCTCTGGGGTGCCGCTAACAATCTCCGGCGGAACCGCATCCACATCAAAGGTCACTGAGCGTATGGTCGTGTGTCCCGCGTAATCGGTCGCCCCGATCTCAACGGTGTATGTTCTGCTGGTCAGGTTCGTGAATGTGTGGCTGGTGCTGGCACCCGCCGATGCCCATGCCGGCTGGCCGGGCGTGATTCTATACTGATAGTACGAGATTCCGCTCCCGGAGTCGCTCCCCGTCCATGATACAGTCACATTTCCGGTTACAAGAGAGCCTTCCGCAGGGGAATCTATAGTCAGGTCTGGCGGCAGCAAATCACCTATGGCGTACATTCTTCCGCTGGCGGAGCCCACATAGATAAGGCCGTCCGCAATTGCAGGGGAAGAGCGTATGTTGGCCCCGATTGCCATGTGCCACTTCTCCGTGCCGTCTGGATTCAGTGCGTAGATGTTCCCGTCGGCGGAGCCGAAGTAAATCGTGCCGTCCTGCCCAACCGCAGGGGAAGAGACTATTGCGCCTCCTGTGGTGAAGTTCCACTCGAACGATGGCTGGTTGGAAGAGACATTCAAGGCGTGCATAACCCCCTCGTCGTCACCGATGTAGAACATGCTGCCATCTGGGTTGAATGCCACGGTGCCCTCTATTCCCGAAGTGGCGGATATGTTGATCATTCCGAGAATGCTCCCGTCGCTCTGGCTGAGGCCGTAAAGCGCCCCGTCCATGCCGCAGATGAGAACGGCGTCGTCCCCGGCCAGAGTTGGTGATGATGTGATGTTGGCATCTATCGAGGTGTTCCAGAGTATCGTGCCGTATGGATTTACAGCGTATGTCTGGTCCTTGAATGTGGAGAAGAAGATCGTGCCCGTGCTGTTGATTACCGGCGATGAAACAACCGCGGCGTTCACGGAAACATTCCACTTCTCAACCCCGTCCGGATGTATGGCATAGAGCCTGTTGCTGAGTGTACCAGCATATACCGTGCCGTCGGAGGCGACCACAGGAGAGGAATCCACCATGCCGTTCAGTTCAATCTTCCATTTCAGTGTGCCGTTGGGGTTCAGGGCGTAAAGGTAGTTATCCCGTGCTCCGAAGTAAACGGTGCCGTCATCGGCTATGGCAGGGGATGAAGCGATTACAGGCGAAGCATCCGGATGATAGGCCCACTTCTCGGTTCCATTTGGGTTCAGGGCGTAGAAGGTGCCGTCATACGAGCCGAAGTAAACCGTGCCGTCCTCCGCTATCGCAGGGGAACTCCTGACCTCTCCGCTCGTGCTGAAGTTCCAGTACTCCCACGCGCCCTGTGAGCCGTTGAAGTCCCCTATGCCCGTGTGAGATGCATCGTGGTGGAACATGGGCCATCCGCCTGTCGCCAGATATGTGGGTGCAGAGCCCACAGGGAAGACGAGTGGATAGTTATCGGTACCTCCTGCACCGTTTATGCTGATATAGGGCACATCGCCTATGCCATCGGTTCCGGGTATGTTCTGGGACGGCCCGGAGTAATAGTCAGCGCCATTGTAGTCTGACCAGTAATTACCTCCGGTCGGGTAAGTGGCGTTCCACACATTGCTGCCGGTATCATCGTATGCCTGAATCCCGTTGTGTATGAAACTGTTATGATATATGTTGTTACCGGAGGAACTCTGGAGGTGGAGGCCGTACTGGCCATTGTATGCAACGGTGTTGTTGTATATGATACCATTTGCAGTGTTGTATAAGTGTAAACCTTCAAAGGTGTTATGAGATATGGTATTATTGCACAGTTTCAGGTTGCTTGGACTATAGAGTGAAATTCCGTACTGGGTGCTGTCGTTTCCTGTGACAGAATTGTTTTCAAGCGTCAAATATATATGACTAAATCCGCCGCTATTTTGGGCATATATGCCGAAGTATCCCTGATTGGTCCTTATGGTGTTCCCGGAAATATTGAAATAATTCTGGCCAGTCACATAGGTCCCGTTCCCTTTTCCGTGATTCTCTATGTGGTTGTTATATATGTTGGCGAGATATGTATAGGAGAACCATATCGCGTTATTCGTGTCTTTCCAGTTGATTATGGTATTGCCCGTGACATTGATGTTCACGCCACTAAAGGAGTACACCGCTGCACCCGAGCTGTTAACAAAGGTGTTATCGGTTATGTTCATATGATACCCATCGAATCCCAGCCCTGCTCCCCATCTGTCCTCCGAGAAATAGTTGCCTACCACCTCGTCGGAACCCTTTCCCGTATAAACGGAAAACTCGCTGAGTATTCCGACGATTGAGTTGGAGATGTTATTCCCCGCAAATCTGTTCTTTCCGATACTGCCTGTCATGTATATGCCGTAGTATGCCTCTATTGTGCTGTTCTCCACAGTGTTGTTCCATGAATGGAGAATCTGCACGCCCACATACTCGTCGGTGAGCGTCTGGTTTCTTACGAGGACGCCGGTGCAGTTCGCAAGTATGACCTCGCCGGCACCCTCAGGCACGGTCCCGCCGGTCCGGTCCTTCCAGTAGTAGACGGGCCTGTCGTTCACGGTGTTGCTGGTGTCCAGAGTGTGGGATACCGCCAGATTTTTGTTAGGGGCATATATGTAGAAACTGGTGTGGAAGAGTTTGTTCTCCCGAAGAATCTCATGGAAACCCTCTATATAAATCCCCCGCTTTGCTGACCTCCAGTTCTCGTGAATCGTGTTGTTTAGAACGGTGTTGTAGTCGGAATATCGGTCCAGGTTTATGCCCCCTTGGTTGCTATTGTACCATATCGTGTTGTCGCTTATGTTGTTGTAGTCACTGACCGCATTCTGTGAGGAATCGTCGCACTTTGCATCTATGCCCCACTGCCCGTTGAATGAGGCGTTGTTGCCGGTAACATTGTTCCAGCCAGCCCGGTCCATCACTATGCCGTCATTGGAATTGGAATACGCATGGTTGTCCGTAACATTGTTGTATCTCGAATCGCTACCGATGGAGATGCCATTGTAGGAGTTCGAGTGGGCATCGTTTCCGCTTATAATATTACAGTTACTGGAAACCACGGCGGTGATCCCGTCCCTGTGATTATTCCTCACCGTGTTGTCAGAGAAGGTGTTGTGGCTTGCGCCGTACAGGACGAGGCCGTAATTGTTCTCATAGGCCGTGTTGCCGTGGACATAAATGCCTGTGGAATTTCTGACATATACGGCATAGTTGTTGTTATTTCTCCCGAGGGTGTTGTAAACCTCGCCGGCCGTTGCGTTGAATACCACTATACCGGTATCCGGGAAATACGGGAATGTGTTGACTCCCGAGGCGTTGTGAACCACCACATCGCTTACGATGAAGTTTTTGGTGGTGTTCCCTATGTAGATGCAGTACCCGTATCCCTCACCGTCTATGTCGTAATTGGATATAACATAAGGGTTGCCCGGGCTTCCGTCTCCCGAAGATACCCCGTGCTCCGAATCGAACTCCGTGTCGTTATTTATCCGGATAGGTTTGCGGATGTACTTCATTATCGGGTAGCTGTCCGTGACAGCGTTGGAGTATTCGGTATCGCCTATGCCGTCGCTGCCTGAGATGTTCTGACCGGGGCCGTGATACGCATCGCTTCCCGTGTAGTCGGACCAGTGGTTGCCTCCGCCGGGGTATGAGAGATTCCAGCGGTTGTGGGAATTGTCGTTCTCAAAGCCATTCGGATGTTGCCAGTCTCCATTGTACAGAATGTTGTTGTGATACACCAGGCTTCCGGAGGACTGGTGGTCAAACACAATCCCGTAATACCTGGAATGCACCACCGTGTTCCCGACAATCGTGTTGTTATTGCTGGAATAGGTGCACGCAATTCCGACATTGCCGGCATAGAGGACCGTGTTCCACGCTACAGTATTGTTGGAGCAACTCACATAGAGACCTATCGAGGTTCCGCTACCGTGTCCGACCATGTTGTTGGATATTGTATTGTTGGATGCTTCGTAAAGAACTATGTCTCCCGTATTGTCGCTCATGGTGTTGTGGTCGACAATGTTTCCGGTGGACTCCCTCATGTATATGCCATAGTTGTCGCAGTTCTCCATGATGTTGCCATACACAGAAGCATTGGTCACATTGTACAGGACGAGTCCGCCATCAGGGTAGTAGGGAATGCTGTTCTTCCCGCTGGCATTGTTGAAATAGCTGTTTCTCACTATGAAATTGACTGTTGTATTGCCTATGTAAAGGCAGTAGCCATAACCGGTTCCATTGATTGCATAGTTCTCTATAATATATGGGTCAGAGGCGTTCCCGCTCCCATTCCACCCTTGGTATGCTACTTCATTCAGGAAATCACTATTGTTATTTATTCGTATGGGGTTTTGGGTTTTGTATGTTGGTGCTGAAGTAACGGGCTGAGAAAATGCTGTTTGTGCGTCTCTACTGTCGCTGCTCGCCACCATAGCCAAACCGCTCACAAGGAGCATTCCTATAATCAAGATGGATAGAATTCTTTTCAAACTCTCACCTCGAAGTATTCGACCATATGCATAAACTATATAAAACTTTTCTACAAAGAATTAATAAAACTTTTATATAATATATTAAAAAAATAATATTTAAAAATTAATTTTATAGAGCCCTTCCATTTCACAGCAAGGGTAACAGGGCCTGAGAGCGCAGGAATTCAAGGCTTTTCAGGGCATCGCCCATTCCCTTATCCTGCTCCAGAACGAAGTTCCCGCCATAGCCTTCGAGCGCTGAAAGAACCTTTTTCCAGTCAATATTCCCTTCACCTATCGGCAGGTGCTCGTCATCCTTTCCCATGTTGTCGTGTATGTGGATGTTTGCGAGCCGGTCCTTTCTTTTCAGGAATTCATCTATTGTTCCGATGGTGTTCGCATGGCCAACATCGAAGCACCATTTAATATCAAGGCCTTCGGTCATCTCCTCAAGTTCCCACGGCTCGCGGCCAACGGTTATGAATGTCAGGGGCATGTTCTCAAGAGCAAGCGTTATTCCCCTGTCGAGCGCTCCCCTTTCCAGAATCCTAAGCACAGCCTTCGTCCTTTCCCTGACCTTTTCGGGAACCCTGTAAAGCGGCGTGCGAAAACCGGGATGCAATGTCATGACCTCAACTCCCAGATTTGAGGCGCTCTCCATCGCCAGAACCATCTCCTCTATCACGGCATCCCGCACGAGAGGGCTTGCGGCCGCCAGGTTTATGTCGCTCAGCGGAGCATGGACCTGAATTAGCATATCATTGCTTTCCAGATACTCCGAAAGCTCCTTTTCTATGTCCGGAAGCCTCAAAGTTCCCTCTGCGGTTATCTCCCAGCCGTCGAAGTGCGGTGAAATGACCTCCAGAACATCAGAAAGAGGCATGGATGAGAATGAATTGCTCGATATCAGAAGCATCTCAATCACCGATGAATGTGAGCCACTGTATCAGTTTCTCAGGGCTTTCGCTCTCAATCCTTATTTCGATCTCTCCGAGCGCGGGATTGTTTCCTCCGAATGATATCTTTCCCACATATGCGGCCTGCTTGCTTATGCTGAACTCCATGATGCCACCTTTGAGATGCCCCATAAGATAATGCCTAGCAGTGTCCCTTATCCTCAGATCCCTTAAGATCTCCCTGAACCTCTCGAGGTCCGAGGCATTTCCTGTTATCCTTTCCTTCTTCACTTCAAGCTCTGCGTCGGGGAATATTTTCAGGATAGCGCTCTTCACCTTCTCTTCAGATTCGGTCGGATAGAGGGGAGCGCCTATGCTTATGGAAGCAGCGGGCATGATGGTGGAAAGAGTTTTCTGGTTTAAAAACCGTCGCCTTTTCCATTCCATTCAAAACCCTTATTAACCAACCCTGTAATCCAATGAGCATGAAAGTTCTGGTTGTCATGGGAAGCAAGAGCGACATGCCTGTCGCCGAGAAGGTCGAGGCCATACTGAAGGAATTCGGTGTTCCTTACGAGATAGAGGTGGCGTCAGCGCATCGCAATCCTCCGAAGGTCGAGGCCCTTGCGAAGAGGGAGGATGTGGATCTGTTCATAGCCATAGCGGGGCTGAGCGCTGCGCTCCCCGGTGTCATAGCTTCGCACACGACAAAGCCAGTCATAGGCGTGCCTGTCAGCGGAAAGGTCAATCTGGATTCAATACTCTCCATAGTGCAGATGCCTCCGGGAATACCTGTGGCCGCAGTCGGTCTTGACAACGGAAAGAACGCCGCCATGCTCGCGGTGGAGATACTTGCGATGAAATACCCTGAGCTTACCGAGAAGATAGAGGCATATCGGGAGAAGATGAGGTGATGCTTTGGACCCTGCGAAATTTGTCGAGGACAGCATAAAGGAACTGAGGGAGACCATAGACGGAAAGGCCATAATTGCCATATCCGGAGGTGTGGATTCATCGGTGGCAGCGGCGATAACCTCTCAGGCAATCGGAGACAGGCTGACGGGTGTCTTCGTGGACACCGGATACATGAGAAAGAACGAGGCTGAGGAGGTAAGGGAGATATTCTCGGAATACGACCTCGATTTTCGCATAGTTGATGCCAGCGATGACTTCTACGAGTCATTGTCCGGGGTAACAGACCCTGAGAGGAAGAGGAAGATAATAGGCGCGAAGTTCATAGATGTATTCAGGGAGGTGGCCGCAGAGGTCGGTGCCGAGTATCTCATCCAGGGGACCATAGCGCCTGACTGGATAGAGAGCGGAGGAGAGCTCAGAGACACCATAAAGAGTCATCACAATGTCGGGGGGCTTCCCAAGAAACTGGGAATGAAACTTGTGGAACCTCTCAGGGACCTTTACAAAGATGAAGTAAGGGAACTGGCTCGCTACCTGAAGCTGAATGTCGCGGAGAGACAGCCATTTCCCGGGCCGGGACTTGCCATAAGGGTCATAGGTGAGGCTAGCCCGGAGCGCGTCGCAATAGTGAGAGAGGCGAATTACATCGCTGAGCAGGAGATTGAGAGGGCGGTTGAAGAGGGAAAGATGAGCATGCCGTGGCAGTACTTCGCCGTTCTTCTCCCTGTGAAGACCGTCGGGGTCCACGGAGACCTGAGGGCGTACGGTGAGACCATCGTGGTCCGGGCTGTGGAATCAATGGATGCGATGAGTGCAACCTACTCAAGAATTCCTCACGAGGTTCTGGACAGGATATCCCGCAGGATAACCAACGAACTGGGCGACAGGGTGAACAGGGTCGTCTACGACATAACGAACAAGCCGCCGGGAACCATAGAGTGGGAGTGAAATGGCGAGGGCCTTCGCTCCGGGCCATATAACCGGTTTCTTCGCACCTTACAGGGATGAAGACCCTGTTAAGTCAGGTTCATGGGGTGCCGGCTTTGCCATAGACCTTGGAGCGACGGCAGAGGTGGAGCTCCACGGCTCAGGAATTGAGATAGAGCTTCCCTATGGTGATGGAGAGGTAACAAGAAAGGCCGTTGAGACGGCGCTCTCCGAGAGCCATGAGAAGGGAGTTCGTGTAGATATAGAACTGCAGCTCCCTGTGGGCCAGGGGTTCGGGATGAGCGCTGCAGGAACCCTTGCAACGACCATGGCGCTCGCTGAACTGCTCGGAAAGGAGAGGGGGGATGCACTCCGATGGGCCCATACCGCGGAGGTCCTTTCAGGAACAGGGCTCAGCGATGCCATCGGAAGTTATTACGGAGGGCTTGTCGTCCGAAAGGAACCCGGGCTTCCGCCCTACGGTGAGGTAATAAAAAAAGATGTCATCAGAGAGGTCTGGATAATGGTGGTCGGAGAGCCTATTGATACGAGGGAATTCCTGCAGAGAAGGGGGAATGAAGTAATAGAGGCAGGAAAAAAGGCACTTTCCGAACTTCTTTCAGACATCTCCTTCTCGAATTTCATTAGACAGAGCAGGGAATTCGCAGAGGATATCGCGATAGGTGATGCGCTCCGCCACATACCCGATGGGTTCAGGGGAAGCCAGGTCATGCTGGGAAATTCGGTCTTCTTCACCTCTTCAGGCTCCGGAATGGTCAACCTGTCCGGGAAAAAGGCAGAGGCACCTCTGAAGGCCATAAGGTGCAGAATAGACAACACGGGGGCGAGGGTCATTGGGTAAGCAGGGAAAACTGAGCGAAGAGGAGATGAGGTTCGCAAAGGCCAGGTTCTTCCGGTATTACTCCAGGGCAGAGATAGATCCACCTCCAAGGGTCGCACTGCGTGAATGGGGCTTCTTTCTCTTTGGCGGCGACAGGATGCACAGGCCGGTGACCTTCGATGGAAGAGAGAGCATGAAGGACTACCTCTTCCGAAAGGTCCCGAGGCACGCATACTATTCAACAGCGTATTACAGGAATCCCGGAATGCCGATGGAATCACCTGAGAAGGGATGGATGGGTGCGGACCTCATATTCGACCTCGACGCGGACGGGCTGCCCGGCGCTGATAAACTGAGCTACGAAGAGCAGCTTGAAGCGGTGAAGAAGGAGATAATTAGGCTCTACGATGTATTCCTTCAGGAGCACCTCGGTTTTTCCGACGATGAGATGTCCCTTGTATTCTCTGGAGGTAGGGGGTATCACATACACATACGAAGCCCGTCCGTGCTGGACATGAACTCGGATGAGAGAAGGCAGATAATGGACTATGTGGCAGGAAACTTTCAGGAGTTCAGCGAGGTCTTTCCGAAGAAGAGGGTGCCAGGAAGAGGCACCGTGAAGGAAGTTCCCCTGCTTCCAACAGAGGAAGGCGGATGGAGGGGAATGGTGAGGGAGGAGGCAGCCCTGCTCATAAGCACATTTCAGATGCTCGGAAGAGAGGGCTCCGTCGAGCTCATGAAGGATGTGGGAGTAAGGAGGGACGTGGGAGCAAGGATATATGAGCGGCTCTTAGAGGGGGAGAGATATAGAAGCATGATGAAGACAGGAGACCTGAGCATCTTTAAAAGCGATGCTGAACTGAATGCCTTCTTTAAGGTCCTTGAGGCAGAAATAAGGGAGAAATACGCGGTGCATCCCGATGTCCATGTCACTCCTGATATACGGAGGCTCATCCGACTTCCGGGCTCGCTTCACGGAGGAACAGGTTTTCTTGTAAGGGAGATATCCAGAGATGAACTCGATGATTTCACGCCAACGAGAGATGCGATACCTTCCATATACGAAGACGAGGCCCTCATAGGTGTTGAGGCAGAGAATCCTGTGAAAATAAGCATATCCGGTCAGGAATACCGGCTCAAGGGCAGGCAGAAGGTCCCCGAGGCAGTGGCTGTGTTTCTGATACTTTCGGGCAGAGCATCTCTATCGGGAAAGCTTTAAAAGCATAAAATGAATGGGCTCCTATGTCAAAAAGGGCGGTGTTCATCACTGCGGCTCTCATCATGGCCCTTGTGTTCTCAGGATGCATCATGCCTGACGAGCCTGCTGTCGTCGGCGACCACACAGCCCCGAAGATATCACTTTTATCGCCCGAGAACAACTCATTCATAAGGCCGGGAGACGTGATATCACTATCAGTGGTGGATGAGAACCTCAGTTCTGTCATTTATTCCCTCGACGGACTGCCCTTCGAAGACCTTTACTATCCATTCGAGATATCCACATCCAACTGGTCAGAGGGAAATCACAGCCTGCGTGTTATAGCGGAGGATGCGGGAGGAAACAACCGGAGCGCTCTCTATGTTTTCCACATAGACCTGACTCCCCCTGAGATATCACTTCTTTTCCCTGCGAACAACTCTGCCATAGAGAGCAATTCCGAGATAAGGCTATCAATAGAGGATGTGAACTTCAGGAGCGCCAACTACACTCTTGACGGAGGGGGCCCGAGGATTCTCACCTATCCGTTCATCATACCCGTAAAATGGTGGTCCGAAGGCCCGCACACGATAAAGGTGAACGCCAATGACATGGCATGGAACAGAGGGAGCGCCACATACAGTTTCATAATAGACAACAGGCCCACGGAGATAGTCCTCGTTTCACCGTCATCGAGGGTCATAAGGCCGGGCGTTCCCATTGTATTCGATATAGAGGAAGAGAACCTCAGGAACCTTACCTGCACCGTGAACGGAAGGTCAGTTGATTTCAGCGAGCACCGGATTGATACAACTGGCTGGCCGGACGGCCCTTATTTCATCCAGATAAACGCAAGCGACCTCGCAGGACACATAAAGAGCCAGTCATACCTCTTTGAAGTGGATTCCACTCCCCCACAGATAAGCTCCGACATAGCCAGCGGTTTAAAGCTCATCATGAACGGCACACTGGATTTCATGAACAACACATTCACTCATGAAGGCGGAAAGGTCTCAGTGGATGTTGAGGACGAGCACCCGGGATATGAGAGATATTCACTCAACGGAGGGCCATACACAACACTTCGGGGGGGAGCGCTCAATCTCTATGGAATACGCGGCAGGCAGGCGAACATAAGCATACTCGCAGAGGACCTTGCAGGAAACAGAGCCTATCTGAACATGAGCATAGTGCCGGAATACAACCTGACGATAATCATGGGGATGAACGAATCGGAGGTCGCCCTGCCCTTCATATTCAACGACACATACATAAGAACCGTCTTAAGCAGCATAAACAGCAGTTATTCAAAGGCCCTCACCTTCGTAAACGGCACATGGAGGTCGTTCAACCCGGCATATCCGGACAAATATAACCTCGACTTCCTGCATGTCGAGACATACATGGGTCTGCAGTTACAGGTCAATAAGAGCCGGGCGGTTCTCAGAATTTCAGGCCCTCTTCCTGAGAAGTACACCCTGCATCTCAGAAAGGGCTCGAATTTCTTACCCTATCTTTCCATGAGGGCGATGAGGCTTGACAGGGCATTCGCATACGTCCCGTGGTACAGAGTGCAGAGGTGGGACTGGCAGAAGGGGGACTATGTGGACATGCGTGGAAACGAGACACTTCTTCCTGGCCATGCATACTGGGTCTATACCTCGGCGGAATGCATTATAACCTATGATTTTTAGTTTTTGTCGTCCAGTTATTCACTTTTAGACGATATAGGCGAGATTTTACCAAAAGACATATATAGGAGTGCTAACTAGACAGAGTAGAATGGAGGTTTAACCATGAAAAGAAATATAAGTATGATGATCGCCGCATTCCTCGCACTTGCCATGCTGGCATCTGTGATACCCATGGCAGAGGCAGGTATGCAGGAAATAGGAACAGAGGCTACAATAGGCACTGTAAGCCCGGGAAACCAGAATTACACGTCAGTGCCGGCATATGTAAATTTCACTGCCAGTATAACCGGTCTTGCAGCTAATGAGACACCGTACATCAATCTGACAGGAACAGAGTACAAGATGCTCTACAATTCGACGAACAGTGATTATTTCTACAACTGGACCAGCAACATAACAGAGGGCATATTCACCTACTGGATTGTTGTACGTGACAATACCACAGGCAACATTACCGGAAAGTCAGACAACTACACCATAATGATAGATAAGACCGGCCCGGTAATAACTGCACCGGTCAGCCATGTAGAAGGACACCCTACAGTGATAACCATTACCGACGCGGTATCCGGTGTTAAGAACGCTACGATAACAATAACGAAGGGAAACAGCTCGATGTACAGCTCTACCATAAATGCAACGGACGGTAGGATAGACTGGTCAAGGAACATAGGTCCGGGCACCTACAATTACACCATAGATGCGGTGGATATGTTCGGCAATCCTTCGAATGCAACCGGCAACTTTACGGTAACAGAAGATACGGCAGCGCCGGTCATAAGCAATGTCGCAGCGACACCGCTGAGCGTTCCGCAGAATGGATACATCAACATAACTGCGAATGTGAGTGATGCAGGCGTTGGTGTTGATACCGTTCTGGCCAACATAACCTACCCTAATGGCACACACTACACTAAGCTCATGATGCTCTTCAATGGAACATACTATTATAACAGTACATATAGTGATATAGGAAGTTATTCCTTCTTCATATGGGCGAACGACACGAAGAACAATGCAGACAACAGCAGCTCATATTCCTTCGAGGTAACCGATGCAACCGCTCCGACGATAAACAACTACTCAGCAGCTGCAATAGGCGCTACGAGGATGCTCATAGTTGCCAACATAACGGACAATTACGATGCTGCAGATACGCTGCAGGTATCTGTGACAGTCATAGATAGCAGTGCAGTACCAGTTGTAACAAATGTCAGCATGATATATAATGTAACTCTCGGAATCTACACATACCTCACCGATTCCCTCAGCATAGGGCACTATACCTATGAGATATATGCCGCAGATAAAGCCGGAAACATGGCCGAGGTTCAGGGGGCCTTTGACATAGTGGACAGCGTAGCACCGTCCATAACCAATGTAAACGTGCCTTCCAATATCGTGGAGCACCAGAATGTCACCATAACCTGTGTGGTGCAGGACAATGTGGACGATGTGACGAACATTACCGTTAGCATAAGCGTGGATGGAACAAGCTACCCCATGGCATACAGCGGAAGCAACAATGTCTTCGAGTACACGATAAAAGATGTCACTTTCGGAAATCACACATTTGTCATAACTGCCACCGACAGCTCGGATAACACCGCGAACACAACTGCTCAGACATTCTTTGCAAAGGATTCCGAAGCTCCTGAGCTGGATCAGGGAAATTCGAGCATACCTACACAGGGAACTCTCGGAGAGAAGATAACCTTCAGTGTGGCTCTTCAGGATGACGACCCTGTTACAAGCGTAACTCTCTACTACAGCGTTGACAACGGAAACCAGACAAGTGTCCCGATGACTCTCCAGAACGGAAAGTATGTTGCAAGCATAACTGTGAACTCTGGAAGCACTCTGAACTACAGGATTGTCGCAGATGACGGTCAGAGCCCACCGACCACTGTTGCTCAGGGCAACATGAAACTCTCCCAGAAATCAACGATGTCAACCGCTATGCTCGCAGGAATAGGTATACTCCTTCTGATAATCATCATAGCAGTAATAGCAGTTATGATGAAGAAGAAGCCTGCTGAAGCACCTGCTGAGGAATCAACAGAGGAGCCTGAAGAAGAGTCTTCCGAGGAAGTGTCCGAAGAAGAATCCGATAGCGGAGAAGATGACGAGCTCGGAGAGGAGCTCTAAAACCACTTTCCAATTCTTTTATTTTTCACCGTTTTGAAGGAACTTTATCTCCATATATTTTGTATGCCAGGTATCCCAGCATGGCAACGCTCATCCTTGCGGCATACCAGAATGTGAAGTGATGGTCCAGCATGTTTCCCGGCTTGTATTTTCCCCAGAGGTTTCCATGTTTCATCGTGAGCTGCTTTCTTCCGTATCCGTTCCAGAAGGCCTGTTTGAAGAATCCGAGGAATGTGTCCCTGGTCTTGTGGTAGACTATTGCCTTTTCGTTGTAGACCATCTTTGCGCCTGCCCTCACGGCCCTTATATTCAGGTCTATGTCCTCTGCTGTTACGAACCACGGGTCAAAACCCCCTATTCTCTCAAAAAGTTGCTTCCGATACAGGAGGTTACAGCTTGGATATGTGACATCGTAACCGCGGTAGTACAGTTCCACCCTCTCGAGCTCCTCGAAGGCCCGATATCCTATGGGAATGCTCTTTCCTGCCACGACATCAGCGCCTTCTTTCAGGCTCTTCCTCATTTCCTTTAGCCAGAAGGGGTTTGGAATGTCGTCTCCGTCTATGAACGCAACGGCCTCACCCTTTGCCATTTTAACCCCGTAGTTCCTTCCCTCACCCCTTGTCCCACCCATGATATACAGTCTTATGAAATCATGCTCTCTTTGATACTCCTCTATGATATCAACGGTGCTGTCGCTGCTGTGCGCATCAACGATGACCACTTCGAAGGGTCTCTCCTGAACAAGAAGCCCATCCAGAAGGTTTGCGATGTTCTTTTCCTCGTTTCGGACCGTTATCACGACGCTTATGAGCATCGGCCCCACATATCCTTTCAATTAATAGTATTTTCCTTGATGAGAGTGCTCACCACTCCCTCTATTCCATCTATGGCCACCCTTTCCTGCTCCTTGCTGTCCCTTTGCCTGAGCGTAACGGTACCGTCCTTCAGGCTGTCGTAGTCCACTGTTATGCAGTAGGGAGTACCGATCTCATCCATTCTCGCATATCTGCGGCCTATTGAACCCGAATCGTCATAAACGGACCTTATCCCTGCGGCACTCAGCCTCCTGTGTATGTCCATCGCCATCTCATCCAGCCCGTCCTTGGGCATTAACGGGAACACGCCCACCTTCACAGGTGCCACCGAAGGCCTGAGCTTGAGTATGCGGTAATCCCCATCTTTCATGTACGAATGCTCCAGAACAGCATAGAGTATCCTGTCTATGCCATAGGATGGCTCTATCACATGGGGAACGAAGTCCTCGCCGCTCACCTTCTTTTTTGCCTTCCTGATGGTGTATGCGTCCTCGGGCACGATGTACTCCTTTCCATCTATATCTACCCTTATGTCGCCGCTCACCGACGAGGCATCCATCTCCTTGAGCTCTTCCGCCACCCTCTTCGCATCGCCTTTGAACAATGGGCCGAGCTTTTTGAAATCAGGAACGATCTCCTCAACCTCCATCTCCACAGCCTCTTTGAATGTCCTCCTGGCCTTCAGAGATTCTCCTGAGAACTGCATGTGTCTTCTCAGGTCGTAATCGGTCCTGTCCGCTATACCCACTATCTCCGTCCATCCATATGAAAGCAGGACCTCGGCATCCCAGCAGTCATCGGCATAGTGCGCCATCTCCTCCATGAGATGCTCCCTGAACCTGAGCCTCTTCTCATCTATTCCTATCTCAAGCAGGAACGAACGTGTAAGCCCCACGAAGTAGGCTAGGGCTTCGTTCTTTATGATGCTCTTCTCAACGGCCTCTCCAAGGCTCATTCTGAACTCCCCGCCGGTATTTGGAAGCAGAAGGACCTCGGCATCCCTGTACCTCTCGAATCCGGGCCATCTTTTGTTCTCAGGGTCGAAGAAGACCTCGGCCTCCGCCATGTTGAACTCCCTGAGCCTCAGAAGTCCCTGCCTCGGGCTTATCTCGTTCCTGAACCCCTTTCCTATCTGAACCGCACCGAATGGGAGTTTCTCCCTGAAATACCTGTAAAGCGATGGGAAGTCCATGAACATCGCCTGAGCGGTCTCTGGCCTCAGATAACCCGTCCGCTCCCTTTTGCCCTTCGGCCCTATCTTTGTTCTGAACATAAGGTTGAACGGCTCTGGCTTCGAGAGAGGGCCTCCGCATTCTGGGCATTTCACACCTTCTTTTTTCATCTCCTGCCAGAGCTCATCGGCAGAGAGCGAGTCCGCATTCTCGATGGAAACCAGATGGTCGGCCCTGAAGGAAGAGCCACACCTCTCGCAGACCGTCACCAGGTCCTCGAACTTGTCAAGATGGCCTGATGCACGGAAGACATCCTCGGGGCTCAGGTTGGGGGAGTCTATCTCCGCCATGCCCTCCTGAAACACATAGTAGCGCCTCCATGTGTCTATGATGTTTCTCTTGAGCGCTGCACCCAGCGGGCCGTAGTCATAGAAGCCCCTCATTCCGCCGTATATCTCGAAGGCAGGCCAGATGAAACCCCTGCGCCTTGCCACAGCGAAGACCTTTTCCCACAACCCTCATTCCTCCAGAAGAGTTGCCAGAAGGTCAAGCTCATATATCATGGCCATGAGCCTGTTGTTTTCATCTGTGATCGGAAGCTGGCCGTAGTCCTTCTCTAGCATTATACGTGCTGCCTCGCTCACAGGAGTGTTCTTGAAGGTCGTTCTGGGTTCCTTTATCATTATTTTTTCCACGGCTATGTTCGGGACGTCTATCTTTGAAGTTTCATAGTATAGTTTCATTACGTTTTTGAGTCCTTCCCAGTTCCACGCGTCTTCGTCGTCTCCCAGGCCTATATCCGAGGTCGATACCTTTTTTTCTATGACATTCATATTAAATATATCTCTATCGCTTATAAGTCCTATCAGCAGGCCGTCATCGTCCACAACTGGAAATGCATAGAGCTTTGCAAGTTTCATCGTCAGAAGAGCCACTTTTAGCGGTGTTTTCCTGTGGAGAGGTATGCAGGGACTCCTGGCATACTCATAAACTGGCTTCTGTATCTTTTTTTCTGCGATTATCTTCAGGAAGTCAGCAGGTGTGACTATCCCCTCCACCTTTCCTCTGGAATTCACCACGGGAAGATGGTGTGCCTCGTTGTTCAGAAGGAGTTTTGCGGCGTATTCCACACTGTCATTGGACATTGTGGTCGGGTGGTCTCTCATCACGAGCAGCGCCAGTTCCTCGGTATCGGGCATCTCAAAAAGCCTCTGCCTCGTTATAAGCCCTATGTATTCTTCTGTGGATTTTTTCACGACTGGCAGCCCGGTTTTTCTGTTCTTTACCAGTATTTTCACGACTTCATCCCTGTTTCCGGGAAGGTATGCTACTATCGGGTTCTTTACCATGATGTCTCCTACTTTCATTCAACGCCTCCTTTTGTTGCGTACCACAAGAACGGGGCAGGGAGCGTGCCTTATGACCTTCTCAGCCACGCTTCCAAGGAGAAGTTTCTCCAGAGCGCTCTGCCCGAAGCTTCCTATGACTATAAGGTCTGCATCATCTTCTTCTGCTGCTTTGACTATTTCATCGGCAGGTATCCCCTCTCTTTTTACAGTTCGGATACGGACACCCATTTTATCGGCTTCATCCCTGAGCTCTTCTAGTATCTCATCGCCGTTATCCCTTAGCATGTTAACATAGGCGTATTCCATATCTTCCAGATCTATTCCAGAGAAATCCCTGATATCCACAACATACACTCCTGTGACCTCTGCCCCCAGCATCTTAGCAAGGCTGAGACCCTTCTTTATCGCGCTCTTCGTGTACTCCGAACCATCAGTCGCTATCAGTATCTTCTTTATCTCGTCCATCAGGACCACTTCCTGTTAATGGGATTATCTCGCTGTTTCCAAGTATGCCCTTTTCAGGGTGCAGCCAGGGTGCTTTCACGAGAAGGGCTGGCCGCCCTGTCTCTATCCCTACACTGCGCTCTTTTAAACCTTTTCTCTCAAATATGCCTGTCAGTATCCTCTCCACATATTTTCTCTCGTTCTTGGGAGTTGAAAGGTAAAGATACCTTATCTCCGCAATCATGTCCGGCTTCGCTATCATACCGTTGTCTGTGCCAACCCTCACATCTATGCCGTGCTCCACCAGTTCCTTCACCTTCGGCCTCTTTCCGAAGAATGCGTTGGAGCGCGGGCAGATGACCACCGGAATATTCGCATCCGCTATCGCCTGAAAGTCCTCTTCCTCCATCTCGATGGCATGGACTATCATGTCCGGCCTCAGTTCAAGCAGCTGTCCGACATCTTCCCTTATCCTCTCGCTGAAATGTATGGCGAAGAGTTTTCCTCTTTCATGCGCCATCTCAGCGGCCATCAGTATGTCATCGAAGTCATGGTCCGAGAGAGCGCTTATTCCGAAGCCGTCGGACCTTTGCAGGAGTTCTTCCATCTCATCTTCCTTCCATTCGACAGGCCTGGACAGGATGCTCGCATCTATTTCATGGCCCTGGAGCGCCTTTTCGATCAATTCCAGACCTTTGACCCCCCCTTCCCTGAAGTCTATGAAACCCGAGGTGAAGGTCCTTTTCATGAGGTTCAGGCTTTTTTTCATACCTGCAATCATTATTTCATCGTCGGCGGATCTCAGCGCTCTCTCCTTGAAGCCTCCTGGCCCTACAAGCCTGTCCAGAGGCAGTTTCGGAATGTGCTCTATGAATGAATCGCCGAGATGTGTGTGGTGATTGAAGAAGTACGGGATGACTATGCCCGTGGCATCAGGATAAGGGACCATTCGCTCCGATATCTCGGTCACAATGCCGTTCTCAACAACGACATGTCCTTCCATTAAGCCGTTCTCGGTGAGTATGGAGCCGTTGACCTTCACGCAGGTGGATACGGTTGGGTATAATAAGGATATCACACAGAGTTGAAAATGGAAAAGGAAAGGGGTTTCAGTAAAGTACGGAGCTGTTCAGGGGATAACTGGTGGCCATCCTTATGTCCTCAAAGCCCATGACGCTCTGAGAAACCCGCGTGAACCCTATTCCGCAGCCGGAATGCAGGATCGGATCCTTTTTTACAAGGTTCAGATATTCCTCGAAGTCCTGCATCGTAACCCCTCTCTTACTCAGTATTCTGAACATCTGGCTTTCTTTCAGTCTTTTAACCAGCCGCCCATAGTCATTCTCCCTCTCTGCCGAACCCACGGATTCTCCGCTGTAGGGCATTATGAGGTCGGCGCTGTTCACCACACCCGGGTCATCATCGTTCACGCGCATGTTGAAGAACTTTATCTTCTTCGGATAGTGTGTTATGAACAGAGGCCCGTTCCCGTATTTCTCGACCAGAAAGAGCTCGTGAGCATGTGTAAGGTCGTCTCCCCACTCTATTTCCAGAGCCGTCCCCTTCAGATGCTCCACCGCTTCAGTGTATGTTATACTGTTGAAAGGCCTCAGGTACGATTCCAGTTCGTCTATGCTCCTTCCCAGGATTTCGAGGTCATCCCTGTTGTTCTTCAGCACCTTTCGCATCATCGCCTTGATCGTTTCCTCTATGATATCGAGAAGCATCTCGAAACCTCCCTTGTGCTCGAACTCGATAAGGTGGAACTGGTTGAGATGCCTGTCATCCACGGACCCCTCCGCCCTGCTGCTGTGTATCACCGTCCACACCTTTTCATGGGATGGAATCTTCGCCTCAAGATACAGTTGACCCGTCTGTGCGAGATATGCGGTTTTTCCGAAGTGCTCCACACTGTAGAGGGTGTCAACATTCTCGCAGGCACCTGTTATTTTTGTCATTATTGGCACATCTATCCACCTGAAACCGCTTTTGCTCAGGTGTTCTATGGCACCCAGCATAAGGCTGTCGTTTATGTTGTCCACCGCTTTCATCCACTCGCTGTTCAGTATTCCGAACCTGTTGTCCGTAGACTTCATCCGTTCTTTGGGAATCATTTCATCACCATTTTTCGACCAGAGCGCAAGACTACTTAACACTCTGCTGTAAAAAATCTTACAACAAAAAGCAGTTATACCCTCTCACCTTCCGGATATCATGGAGCATGAAAAGATACTTCAAAAGATAGGGCTGTCACCGAATGAGTCCATAGTCTATCTGACGCTTCTCAAGATAGGCTCGTCAAAGGCCGGGAGAATATCCAAAGAATGCGCTCTCAACAGGACCTCCACATACAATTCCCTGCGCTCCCTGATAGAGAAAGGTCTGGTCTCTTATGTCATAATAGGAAAGGTCAAGTGGTTTCAGGCATCGCCGCCCTCAAACCTCGAGGTCTACCTGAAGAATAAAATGGAAGTGCTGCACGAGGGTCTTCCCGAACTTCAGAGGATATACCAGTCTAACACGATGGAAAGTAGTGTACGACTTTTCAAGGGAAACAAGGGTGTCAGAACTGTGTTGGAGGACATAATATCAACAGGGGAGACAAATCTTATACTCGGCTCCGAAGGGCAGCTGGAGGAGAGGATGCCGCATTATGCTTCGAGATTCACGAGACAATTGAGTGAAAAAGGGATAAAGGTGCGTAGCCTGGTGCGGAGTGGCAGGAAGGGAGAGGTATCTGACAGGGCGGAAGTTCGCTTCGTCCCCGAGAATGTGGAATCCCCGATGGTCACCAACATATACGGCAACAAGATTGCGCTCATCATCTGGAGCGACCCTCCCGAGGCCATTCTGATAGAGAACAAGATGGCGGCCAAGGCCTACCGGAGCTATTTCGAGCTCATATGGGAGAGCGCAGATAGAGAGGAATGATGAAAAAATAATCAGTTGAACTTCTCTTCTTTATCAGAATAATTCTTATATCTGCATTAAAAAGTTTTATGTACTGGGAGCAGTTAGGACACACATGGCCGAAAAGATGGCGAAGGGGGCGGTTCTGAACGGCTACCTGAAATTCATAAAGAAGAAATGGGGTAAGATCGGTCTCGAAGAGGCCATGGGATACGCTGGACTTCAGAAGATGCCAAAGGATGCGGACTGGGGCCCGGCAGAACAGTTTGACAAGGTTCTGGAATGGATATCAAACAAAAAGGGAATTGAATATGTGAAGGAGGCTGGGAGATACTCTGCGAAGGATCTCGGCATATTCGGGTACATCTTCGGTGCCATAGTGGGTGCTGAAAAGCTGCTCAAGAGGGCAAAAGAGGTCTATCCCACCATGTTCAACTACGGTGACTTTCATATAGAGATGAAAGGGAGCAATACTGCAATAATAAACATAAAGAGTGCCTCCCTTACTGAATACGATTGTCCTGCATGGGAGGGCGGCCTCATAGGCCTCATGGAGATAACAAGGAGCAACGGGCGTGTTCATGTGGAGGAGCCCGATTCACCGGAGGATTGTAAATTCAAGCTTGAATGGGATTAAAATATCGGACTTGCAAGATTCCGGCTTTGAGAGTTACCAAAACCTTTAAATAGATATGAGAATTGAGAAAAATGGTGAAAAAATGAAAAATAGGGTGATATTAAGCCTTGTGGCAGGGGGAGCCGTCTTTTTGCTCCTTCTAACGTCATTTTCCGGAACAGTCTCCGCATCTGTTGAGATAGACAGCTATCCTACTTTCAGCAGCGGGGACTACTTCAATTATGATGTAAACGCCACGGGATTCGCCCGTTCCATGGAAGAGCGCTTTAGAGATGCGAATATAGAGATAGAAAGCAGTGTTGCCGAGATAAAGGTGGCAGGATATGACAAGGTTACAGACGACAGCCATACATATGATTGTGTGGTTATGGAAATGTCAATAGATATAAAAATGAGAGTGAGAGGAAGCTATGATGGCGAGAATTATTCCGGAGAGATACACCAGATAATATCAGACAGGATGTGGCAGACAAGGTCGGATGCTAAGATGCTGAAGGATGAGAGTTCCAGTCACGAATACACGAATATGACCATGCTATCCATCGGAAAAACCACCAGTCAGGAGAGCAAGGATATAAGCTATACATTTTATGACAATCCTGTGGAAGAGTACAAAATACCGGTAAAGTCAGGAGAAAAATGGAGTACCACAACCGGTGAGAGAATACACCTGATAAGTATGAAGAGAGTCGGAACGGGAAAATGGCAGGCATATGAAAGGAATTACACATCTACGGTGACGAAGGATTACGAGGTTCTCTCTGAGCAGAGCATAGATGTTAAAGCAGGAAGCTTTGATACCCTGAAGATAAAGGAGAGCAAGAACGGAAGTGAGAACTGCACATATGAGTACGTCACCTCAAAGGGTATGGTGGTAAAACTCGATATGAAATCAGGAAATGAGACCATAATGACAGCAGAGCTCAGTTCTTACAGACTATCCGACTCAGATTCGAAATCAACGTCGGCACCAGGCCCTCTGGCATCAATTCTGGCGCTCTCTCTTGTCATGATTGCATACGCATACCGTAAAAATAGGTAGTCAATCACACCTCTGTTTTGTCATAATCTGCAACTGGCCGGGTGCGATGAAAGCCCACGTGCTCCAAGTAGTGAAACTTATGTGCTAATGGAGCTGGAAACATGCCTCTATGCCTCTCATAAAGGAAAATACAGGGAGTTGCATTAGCAGGACATCCAAAAATAAAAGGATATAAAGATGTTTTAAAGAGGTTTTTAAGATTCAGAGATTCTGAAGCCCTTTTACAGGGCCCTTTATTCCAGAATTCCGAAGATCTGGCTTTCTTTCAGTCTTTTACGTTCTAGCTCATTTTTTGCTCTCCGCTTTCTCGCACTTCCACATCTTCGCTATCTTCCTCCATACCTTCACATAACCCACCAGGAAGGGTATCTGTATCAACGGGGTAACGGCGGGAGGTATCGCCATAAGGCCCATTCCCGCGCTCATCGCTATCGCCATTGCCGTGCCCTCGTTCTTTCCAACTGATGGGAATGTTATGGCCATGTGGTCCCTGTAGCTTATTCCCATCGCCCTGTTCAGATAGGTCAGCAGTCCGAGGGAGATAAGATAGTACAGTATCAGGGGAACAAGGGCTATGACGACCATCTCAGGCTTCTTCGCTATGAGCTTCGCCTTTTCCATGAATATCAGGAAGACGATGAGATACATACCGATGAGAGATATGGCAGGGAAGAGCGGCTTCAGCCGGAGGAAGCCCTCAGGCCCCCTCTTCTTTATCAGATACTGCCTTGTAAGAACGCCGAAGAACATTGGCACGAAAACGACCTCCACTATCGTTATTATCAGAAGCAGTGTGGGAACGCTGATGCTCGAAGACGAGGCGTATACCCAGAGCCAGCCGGGTACTGTTACGATTGCGAGTATGAAACTGATCGCAACAATGATTGTGGCAAGCTCGAGATTTCCCTCTGTGAATCCGGTGTATGCTATGCTCATGGAGGAGCAGGGCACGACCATCGCCAGCATGAGTCCGAGGGCAAGCTGGGGGCTTAGGGGATAGAACAGGGACACGAGGTATATCAGGAGCCACATAAGGAGTGGAGCCACGACAAGGCCCATGGTAAGCCCTATGGCAAGCTGTTTCCCCTGCTTCATGGAGTTCTTAAGCTCTCCCAGCCTCAGGTTTATCATCATCGGGTATATCATGGATATCACAACAGCGAGGTTCAGCCAGTGGAACATCTCCTTGTATTTCTTTGGGTCTATGTTCAGGCCCACGATGAAGCCGAGTATCATGGCAAGTGTCACATAGACCGGCAGGAACTTATCCAGATGGTTCTTCAGTTTCAGATAGTCCATATTCAATCCTCCTCATGGGTCTTTATTATAAGAACCGGTCTTTTTGTCCTTCTTAGGACCCTTATCGTGGTGGAGCCGAGAAGTTCCTTGGAATACCCAAGCTTTCCATGTGAGGGCAGGAGAATCATGGATACATTCTCATCATCTGCGAACTTCACTATTTCCTCATAGGGTATGCCAATCCTCACAACGCTCCGCACCCTTTTAGCTCTCAGCATCCTTCGGTATTCTTCTTCCCTTTCTTTGAGTGCCTTAATGGCATTTTCCTTTGCTCTGGATATCACGTCCTTCATCTCCTTTTTCTCGCTCTCATACATGAAGGAGTATCCGTTGAGCATATCCTCTATGTATCCCTCATCTATCACATGGAGAAGTATGCACTCCTCCACTTCCGCCGTGTTTTCCTTCTCGAATCTCTGTATGGCTCTTATGGAGCCCTTACTGAAATCCGTTGGAAACAGCACCTTTCTGAACATCTTTTTCACCTCATTTCAGGATTTTTTGAACTGCCGAGCTTGACACGGTATATACGCATTACGCCGAAATCGGTCTGCTTCGGCGAAAAACTTAAATCAATAACCATCTTTACTGAAAGTATGAGAAAAATCATAAATTCAATGAACAGAAGCCTTTACCGTGAAACAAAGGCCCTGATGATGCACTGGGGCTTCGGAGAGACATGCTCTTCCATATACGCACTTCTCTTTGTCAGCGAGGAGCCCCTTACAGCCAAGGAAGTGGCAGACGAACTGGGCTACGCCTATTCATCCATGATAAACGAACTGAACAAGCTCAGGAGAGAATCTGTGATAAGCCGGGAAAGGAAGGGGCGAAAGTATGTCTATTCATCACGTAGGGATGTGGAGTCCATACTTCTCAGGGAAAAGGAGAAAACACTATCGATCCTCAACCGCATGAATGAAATATTGAATAATAAAAAAAATCTTCTGGACTCATATGTAAGACAGTCCATACGGAAAAGCATAGATATAATAGAAAGGGGGAAAAATAATGCAAAAAAAGGAGAAAATTGAAAAGAAAGAGAATGAGATGGATGAAGCAGGAATTCTGAAGTATCTTCAGGCGGTGATGGACAGCAAATTTGCGCACTATGTCATGAAAGAGATGGCGGAAACAAAGAAGATAGAGAAGTCGCTGGCGATATATGCCGGTGTGGAAAAGCCCTCTGGAGTGCGGGAGTCGCTGAGAGCCAAAACGGTATCGGCAGCAATAGAACGGGCAGCAAAACTGTTTCATGCCACTCCGGATCAGATAAAGGATTTGCTGAAGGACGCATATATGAGGAAAGGATTCAGTGCAATAATAAAGGGCATTGCAGAATACGGCATAACGAAGCCGCAGAGGCTTTCCGCTCCATTTATGGTGGTCTGGAACTTCACCAACCAGTGCAATCTCAGGTGCAAACACTGCTACGCAAATGCGAAGCCATACCCTGCACCGGATGAACTGAGTCTGGATGGAAAGATGGAGGTTCTGCGACAGCTTGACGAGGCTGGGGTTGCGGCCATATCATTTTCCGGAGGAGAACCACTCATAAACAAGGACTTCTGGCCTGTCGCAAAAAAAGCATCGGAACTGGGATTTTATGTGAGCGTCGCCACGAATGGAACGCTTATTACGAAAGATGTGGCCCGCCGTCTGAAGGAAATCGGTGTCAGGTACGTGGAGATAAGCATAGACGGACCGAATGCTGAGATACACGATGAGTTTCGTGGGGTGAAGGGTGCCTTTGAGCGCTCCATAACCGGAATCAGGAACCTCAAAGAGGTTGGGGGAATAGATGTTGGAATAGCCACTGTTGCAACCCATCACAACCTTGCACAGATGCCCGAGATGATCAAGCTTGCCAGAGAACTGGATGTGGACAGGCTCATCGTCTTTAACTTCATACCCACAGGTCGTGGAAAGGATATAGTCAAGGATGACCTTACGCCGCAGGAGAGGGAGGAACTCCTGAACTACCTCTACTCCGAATGGTCCAAGGGAGATATGCAGGTACTTTCCACATGCCCGGCCTATTCCCGCGTATCTCTGACCGCGGTTCTGAAAGACAAGGGCGGCAAGGTATCTCCCACGCATTTTGCAGATGTCGAACTTCCGGAGGAGTACATGAACGCGGGCCAGACCCTTGCGGAATTTATCGGAGGATGCGGTGCAGGAAGGATATACTGCTCCATAGATTATAACGGAGATATAGAGCCCTGCGTCTTTTTGCCCATAAAAGTAGGAAATGTCATAAAGGATGGTTTTCAGCATGTATGGGATACAAGCGAGGTATTCCTGAAACTGAGAGACAGGGATGCCGAGGAATATGCCTGTTCCACCTGTCCGTTCCGCTACGTATGCGGCGGATGCAGGGCCAGAGCCTATGCCTATTTCGGAGATATACAGGGCCCCGATCCAGGATGCATCATGCAAAAGGACAGATGGGAAGAAATCACAAATAAGACATCTGAGGAGCTTGGGCACCATCACGAAACGGTGAAACGAGAGCATGCACTGTCCTGAGGCCTTTATGAACAACCTGCTCAGGGGGTGGGCCCCACAGACCTGTCTCTATCAGAAATGACAGCATCGGCCCTGAAGAGAATAGGTTCAATCAGAGTAAGGAGGTATTTTAATGAGTGAGAAAGAGAACGGAAAAATGAATAAGGTGGCGTTCTGCCCGACGATGGGCGTTTTCATGGAGCGCCTCGACGATATGAGCGATATAGAACAGGTACCTGTGGGAAGTGCGGGCCAGGCCCTCGTCCTTCTTAGAACCGGACAGGTTGAGGGTGTCATTATCGGAAGGTACGCTAAGGCAATGGAACTGCCGAACAACGCGAAATTCGTTAAATTGATGGGTGGAAGAACACTGGTATATCTCCAGAAAATGGGTGTGCCAGTGGAGGCGTTGAAGGATGTGGATGTGCTCACCTATCTCAAACCGGAGGAAATAGCGGATATATCCGGTCTTTTCAGGCATGTGGAGCATCTGGAAAGCCTGGATGACTGCCTGAGATACGGGCTGAAAATACCGGTGATAATAGACTGGAACGACTATCGGGACGACTTCGAGCTTCTCATACCTGTCAATGAAAGAGGGGACAAGGTGCTGGATTTCAGGGCTCCGGTGCTATATCACACCGGCATTCCGCAGGAAACCGTTTCCGAGATTGAAAAAAGGATAGGTGAGAAATCATGACCGCAACAGACTTAAATATGGAAAAAGAATCGAGAAGCATGAAGATAGCGATACCGAGCACGGATGACAGAGGCTTTGACAGCCAGGTTGAGCAGCATTTCGGAAGGGCGAGGTACTATACCATCGTGAACACGGAGGATATGAGCGCGAAGTCGGTTCCCGTGCCATTTGAGAACCACGGGCCCGGCGATATACCGAATTTTCTGAAAGAGCATGGCGCTAATGTCATAATAGCATACGGAATGGGAGGAAAAGCCGTTCAGTTCTTTGACGATATGGGCATAGAGGTCATAACAGGTGCCATGGGAAGGGTCGGCGATGTGGTGGATGCCTACATGAAGGCAAAGCTGGCCGTGGACAGCAACTGGAAGGACGATCCCGGATTCGGAGAGCACAAACACTGAAACCCTGCGACCAAAACGAATTTTAACTATGACCGTATTAAACCCCCGGTGATAGTTTGGATGCTCTACCTGTGATCGCAGGCCTGGTGAGCGCTCTCGGCCTGCTCATGATGCTGATATCCCTGATAGCCTACAGGAGGACAGGGATGAACAGGATTCTGGCAATGGCCGGGATATCCGCGATACTGATGCTCAAGGGAATACTGATGCTGCTGGGCGTCTGGAATGTGGTGGAACTCAGCTACGAGATGATGGCCGCTGTGGACCTTTTGATGGCGTTTGTTCTGGCAGGGGCCATATTCGGAAAGGAGTGACATGGAGAAGATACTTCAGCTGGAGGCGAGAAGGCGCGTATTCGAAGCGGTGCGCGATAATCCCGGAATACACATGAGGGGTCTCGAGAGAGTGACGGGTATGCCCATGGGAACCCTGCGCTACCAGTTGAGGTACCTTGAGAAGCACGGCCTCATAGTTGAGAGGAAGGAGGGCAGGATGGTGACATACTACCCCTCCGAGGGAAAGAACATCGTTGACGCTCAGGACAAGAGATATCTGGCGATACTCAGGCAGGAGATACCCCGCCTCATAGTCCTTCACCTCATGATGAACCCGAACTCCACGCACGGTGACCTCAAACCACACTTCAAGATATCCCCTTCGACCCTCTCTTACCACCTGAAGAAACTGACGGACTCGGGAATTCTCATAAAGGAGGATGGCAGATACAGGGTCAGGGACGAGGAGAGGGTGGCGAAGGTGCTCATCACATACAGGCAGACCTTCGTGGATGCCATGGTTGACGCGTTCGTGAGGTTCTGGGAGGGAAGGAAGTGAGCGTTCTCATCCTCGACGCATATGTGGACGAGCCTGCGGCATTGGGTGTTCCGCCGTACATATCTCAGTACCCGAGATACCTCTGGGGAGCGATGAGATCTGCTGGCAGAGAGGTGCATTATGCGACCATAGACCAGTACAGGCATGGAAAGGTGTCGCTGGATTACGAATATGTGGTGGTGATAGGCGGTGCAATAGTGCCGGGCAGGTACATGAGAGGGCTTCCCGCATCCATGAAGGAGCTCAGGGAGATAGAGCTCTACATCAAAGGGACCTCGATACTCGGCGGTCCCGTGGCCATGTTCTCGAAGGAAGCGGAGGCTATGGGATATGACCATGTGGCGAAGCTGGACACGGAGGCATCGGTCTTCGACCTCATAGAAAAGGGAAAATTCACACAGCGCAGGAGGACATACGAGGAATGGCTGGAATGGTCGGTGAAAGGCGCTGAGATGGTGAAAGAGCACCCTGATTTTCCACACTATGTCATAGCCGAGATAGAGTCCTTCAGGGGATGCCCGAGGTACTTTACTGGAGGCTGTTCCTTCTGCATAGAGCCGATGTACGGAAAGCCCGCTTTCCGCCCGGCTGAGAACATAATAGCCGAGATAAAGGGGATGTACGATGCAGGGCTGAGAAATTTCAGGATCGGAGCGCAGACAGACATATTCTCCTACATGGCGGAGGGAATTGGAAAATACGAGGCTCCGGAACCCAACGTGGATGCCATTGAGGAGTTATTCAAAGGAATATGGGACTGCTGCCCTGATATAGAGGTTCTTCACCTGGACAATGCGAACCCTTCCACCATCGCAAGGCACCCTGAGGAATCGGAAAGGGTGGCGGAGCTTCTGGTGAAGTACACGACACCGGGAAACACCTTGGCGTTCGGAATGGAGAGCGCCGACCCTGTAGTTATAGAGGAGAACAACCTGAACGCAACGCCGGATGAGGTGATGTTAGCCATCGAGCTTCTAAACAGGGTTGGAAAGGAGGGGGGAGAGAACGGATTGCCCCGGCTCCTTCCCGGATTGAACTTCCTCGGAGGTCTGAAAGGAGAGAGCAGGCGGACATACCGCCTCAACTACGAATTCCTGAAGGAAGTTCTGGACAGGGACCTCATGCTCAGGAGGATAAACATCCGGCAGGTCGCACCCATAAGGACCGAGTTCCCCCGCATCCTTTACAGGGACTTCATGCACTTCAAGAACAGGGTGAGAAGGGAGATAGACGCTCCCATGCTTGAAAGGGTCGCACCCGCTGGCATAGTTCTGAGAAAGGTGTATCTGGAACTCAACAAAGGCGGAGTGACATACGGGCGGCAGATAGGCTCATACCCGCTGACCGTTCAACTGCCATACAGCACCGATGTGGAGCGCTCCGTGGATGTCCTCATAACAGGCCACAGGGAGAGGAGCATAGGCGGTGTGGAGGTCCCGCTGAACATAAACACGGCTCCTCGCAGGGCGATAGAGGAACTGCCCAATATAGGAAAGAAGAGAGCACTCCGCATAGTCACAGGCAGGCCGTATAGGAGCCCCGACGATTTGAAAAGTGTTCTGGACGAAAATCTTGATCTGGCTCAGTATATCACATTTTAATGGGCATTTTCCCGCGTTTCCGTCCTTTTCCTATCATGGAAGAATCTATCTTTATGACTGAAACGAGTATTATTCCCACGGCAGCGCTCAGCATATTGGATATTGCCATGCCGTACCAGATGCCTGTAGAGCCAAGACCGAAAATAAGGCTGAACGAGTAGCAGAGAGGGAGCCTCAGTCCCCACAGCCTTATGGTGCTCATAATGAGGTTGAACTCGGTTCTTCCGCTCCCGTTGAAGTACCCCATGGAGGCGCGGAATATGCTGAAGAAGGGCATACCGAGCGCGATTATTGACATGAATACCACACCGTTCTCGATAACCAGAGGATCGTTAGTGAAGAATGCAAGTATCTGCTCGGCAAAGAGAAAGAAGATTGCTGAGAAACCCCACAATATGGCAAAGCTTATCCCACCTACCTTCCAGTAGCTCTCCTTGGCCCGTTCTATCTTTCCTGCACCTATGTTCTGGCCGACTATGGTCGTCAGTGAGAATGCCAGACCATCTACTATTATGAATGTCAGATTCACCATTCTGTTACCTATGCCGTATGCGGACATGGCAATCCTCGAATTCGGAATACCGTTGGTGTATCCGGGAATGGCCGCTATTATCAGCATCATAACAAAGAATCCGATTGCCGTGAATGTCATGGCAAGGGACATGGGAGTGCCTATGCGTATTATTTTCTTTATAAGATTCATATCAGGATTCACATCCTTTTTTCTGACCCTTATATCTGCCTTTCCTGCGTAAAGCCAGTACATGGCTATGGCTGCCGAGAGCATTCTTGAAAGCAGTGTTGCAATGGCAGCCCCCACTATTCCCATGGCCGGAAAACCAAACCAGCCGAATATCATAATGGGATCAAGTATTATGTTCAAAGTCAGGGTCAATCCGTTTATCCACATGGGTGTGACCGTGTTCCCCCAGCCCCTGAGTATCATGCTGAACACTATGCTCAGGAACATGAAAGGAAGGCTGAGGAATATCACCCTCGCATAGTCTATGGCCATCCGGGTGACCTGTGGGTCTGCACCTATGAACTCCACGATTTCGTCCACGAAGAAGAAGCCGAGCACGGCCATGGTGAATGAGACAACAACAGAGAAGAATACCATCTGGCCTGCCACCCTGTCCACCATCTTGCGGTTGCCCGCACCGGTATACTGGGACACGAGGGCCGTTCCTGCAGTACCGAAGCCCATCGCAAGCGACATGAAGATGAATATAAGGGGCCACGACACATTCATGGCCGCTATGGCTATCATGCTCTCGCCCTCCGGAAGATGCCCCACCCAGAACATATCCGCAAGGTTGTAGCCCGACTGCATGAGGCTCGTTACCATCATGGGCCAGCCGAGAATGAATGCTGCCTTGATGACATTGCCGTTGATAATCTCGTTCTGCACTTCCTTCGGGCTTCTCATTAACGACCCGATGCTTTCCATATTTAAAAAGGTTTGTATCTTCATGCAAGTGTTATCTGGAAAGTATGAAATACTGTTAAACTTCCGGGAAAATGTGTCAAAGAACTGGATGAAAGAGAAGAGGCATGACTACTACTACCGGAAGGCGAAGCAGACCGGATACCGTTCAAGGGCATCCTACAAGCTCATCCAGATAGACAGAAAATTCCATATCTTCAGAAAAGGCGACCTTGTGGTGGAACTGGGTGCCGCACCGGGCGGATGGTCACAGGTCGCTCTGGAACTGATAGGCGAGGAAGGAAGGCTCGTGGGCGTTGACCTTCAGGGAATAAGGCCATTAGAGGGGGCTATCTTCATAAAGGGAGATTTCACCGATGATGCAGTTAAGGAGCGCATAAGGGAGGAACTCGGAGGGAGAAATCCATCGGTCGTCATTTCGGACATGTCCCCCAACATCTCAGGTGCATACTCCACGGACCATGCCCGCTCCGTATACCTCACCGAACTTGCACTGGATTTCGCAATAGAGAACCTGAAGAAAGGCGGTGTCTTCGTGGCAAAGGTATTCGAAGGCGACCTTCTCCCGCCTCTTCTCAAAAAAGCGAGGGCGAACTTCGGAATGGTGAAGATGCACTCACCTCCTGCCTCTCGAAGCTCAAGTTCAGAGATATACATAGTTGCCAAGGGCTTCAGGGGAAGGCCTGAAAATCGGGAAAGATCTCCCGAACCCGTGAATGAGGGCACATGAAAAGATGTGATGGCAGGGGCGAGTCCGATGAACCGAAACCCGCGACATACGGACATTCCAGCATCCTTTTTGCGCTCTCCACCTCATTCGCACCCTCCTTTATGAGCACGGAGTCCACCTCTGCGTGCTCAAGCAGATAATCTATGTGCCATTTTCTCTTCTTTTCTGCTCTGAGATGCCTTTTAACCCTTGCCTCAATACCTCCGGGGCCATATGCCGAGCCGACATATGCATATTCTCCGCGGTTAAAATGCAATCTTCCCAGCGCTCCAACCTTTATTTCCACGCCCTCAGGCACCCTTATCAGAAGTATATATATCCCTTTCACTCCATATACCTTCCGCCGTTCACATTGATGGTCTCACCGGTTATGTGCTCGTTCTCTATCAGGAAGCGGACAGCATGGGCGATCTCCTCTGGCTTGGCTATTCTGCCCATCAGGGACATCTTTGCGAGCTTCTGCTTCATGTCCTCCGTAAGAAACTCCGTGTCCACAGGTCCGGGCGCAACCGCATTGACGCGTATATTGTACGGAGCGAGTTCCTTTGCCAGGGCTTTCATCATACCGAGCAGGCCCGCCTTGGATGCAGCATAATGCGCTCCGACATTGCCCCCGTCCTTTCCGGCTATTGAGGATATGTACACGATATTGCCGGATCTCTCCTTTTTCATGTACTTTGCAGCCGCCCTGCTGCAGTAAAACGCTCCTCTGAGGTTTATTCCCATGACCCTGTCCCATTCCTGATCGGGTATGTCCTCAATTCTCTTTGCCTTGGGAAGTATGCCAGCATTGTTCACTAGAACATCTATCTTTCCCCACTCGTCCATCACCTGCTGTATCAGGTTCTCCGCATCATCCTTCCATGATACATCGGCCTTTATCAGCAGCGCCTCTGAGCCAAGTTCTTTCACCATTCTTGCGGTCTCATGGGCTATCATCTCATCCCTATCATAGTTTATCACAACAGAGTATCCGTGTTCCGCAAGCTCAAGTGCTATTGCCTTTCCTATGCCCCTGCTGGAGCCGGTTATGAGAGCGCTCTTCATATAATCTCCTGAATAAGATGGAATTAAAGGTAAGGGGTTTCAGTATTTGTCTATTGAGACCAGTTCAACGGTGAATATCAGTGTCCTTCCCCTTGTAAGGTCGTTGTAGTCTATGGTGTATGTACCGTTCTGCAGGTCAACTTCCGTGAGTACGAATGTCTTTTTCTTCCCATCGGTACTGTGCTGTGGTACGCCTGAGCCCTTTATGTGATATGCATCATCAGGACCTATGAGGTTCCTGACCTCTATGCTCCCGTTTCCATTGTTGGCGGAACTGTCCATATTTATTACCTTCACGTACCAGCGTCCATTGAAATATGTGGCACCTTCCTGAGGTTGATTGTCGAGTATGCAGTATCCATCCATTACATTCTCAACAGTCATGTTCCAGTGAAATTTCGGATTTTCAACGACCATACCTACCTTTGGATTCTTTCCGAATACGTAGAGGAATCTGGAGTTAGGATACTGTTCCTTTATGGTGACGTTCTCCACCAGAGGATGCTTCTCTATCAGATTTGGGTCGCCGTATCCGTATCCTTTCTCGGGAGGTATCACTATGGTCTTCGTCTCTCCGGGTTTCATGCCGATAAGTCCGTCTTTGAATCCCTCTATAACAGAAGTATAGCTCCCGTCACTTCCATCACCGACATGAACCATCAGAGGTTTGTACTCGTATTTTGGGCGCATCTGGAAGGTAGGTGTCTTTGGATAGGATTTGTTGTCTATTGCGACATTGTAAAGCGATGTATCAAAAACCAGTCCGCCTCCATATTCTGGAGCGAGCATCCCGATGTAATTGACCTTTACATTGGAGCCTTCTCTCACTGCTTTCTCGTTGTCAGCCGGTGGCTGAAGTGCAGGTACCACTGCGAACTGGTAAACGGCTGCCACGATAGCGATGACGACAATCCACGTTAGAGCATATACAATCCATTTCTTCATAGAATCACCCGGACATTCGGCACCTTAATAAATAGTTTGCCCAAAGTCAATCCTCTGTACATTCCAAGGTTATTCCTTCTGGAGATATTTCTGTGCTCTCTACGACCCCTTCATCTCCTATAATATATTCAACGGCCCTAGTTACGGAATCCTCTACCTTCTCATCAACCAGAAAATAGACCGCAGGTCCCCATGAGCTCTGTCCCGCACCATAGGCACCGGCAGACATGCCTGCCTGAATCAGTTCTGAGACTATTTCATGTGAGAAATCGCCTTTCTGCGAGGCGGAGAACATTTTTCCAGTCTCCCTGTCTATCCTCTCGAGTATCTTTCCGGTTTTTGAGATGTCACGGGATTCTATGGCCTTTTCAAGCATGACAGCAAGGTCCTCGGAGTTCCCAATGCCTTTATCCATCCTTTTCATGGCCTTTTTCTCCTCTTCTCCGTAGAAATCATGTCTGCTCTCGGGGAGCGCCACAACGAAGCGCCAGTCCGAAGGCGTTATTATGGAAGACGCTCTGCCATCAGGGTGTATTATCACCAGCCCGCCTTTTACAAGTGACTCAATGCCGGCCCTCGAATTCCTCCCCCTTCCGAAAAAATCTGCTATTTCATGTATCTCAATTTCAAGGTCGTAAAGTGCCGAAATGCCCATTCCCACAGACAGTGCCATCCTTGTTCCGGAACCAAAACCTGCATGTCTCGGTATGGCCTTTCTCACCTCTATTTCAACTCCTCTTTCGGGAGCATAGTTTTCAATGAAATCCATGGCCATCCTGAATATCTCATCGGAAAGAGGGCCGGAGACATGAAGTTCTCTGCTTTTTTCTAGTGAAATCTCGAGGAACGGTGAATTTATGCTGACAGCTACCGAACCCGGAGTGCTGTCGTATACCGCAGGTATGAATCCCAGATGAAGTCGTGCAGGCGCCCTTACCAGAACAGCCATATTGCAGGAGTAATGCCATATCTATAAAGATTTTCTCGGAAGGCTCTCAGACACCCTTATATATTTCAGAGTGATGGCCAAGCATGGAAGTCCCGGAACTCGTAAGAAAGGCCTTGGAATACAGAGGCTTTACCGTGGTATCCGATTCCGTAATGCTTGTAGTCAGAGGAGTCGAAGGAGAGTATGTCGTGCTGCTCAAGCATGAAAACGACACGCCTCCAATTCAGATAGAGGGAAAGAAACTTGTTATTTCCCTTGTAGACGATGCAGAACCGGAGGGCGATATATTCTGGAGCCGCGCTGACTTTGAGGCATATATAGGACAGGCTCTCCTTTCAGAGGCACTGGGATCCGAAAATCCTGTGGATCTCATCTCCTCATTCGAGGAGACCTTTACAGACAATAGCGAACCAATCGCCGCCAGATTGCCCGATTCAGAGGTTCTTGGCGAGGAAGAGGGTGTGATAGCCTCGATAAAGGAGACCGTACCTTTTCATGCCATATATTTCTCGCTGGAAAGCGATGGGGCCACGGATGCCGGGATAATACTTGTCGATGCTACAGATGGCGTTCCATACAGGGCCGAGGAGCCGCTCTTATCGGGCAGAGAAATGACGGATCTGGGAGAAGAGAGGAAGGAGCCAACCGTATCGCCCGAGAATGCAAATGACATCGCCATAGATTACATCATATCTTTGCACAGCAGAGAGGTGGAATCCACAGAAGAGATGGGCTCTGTAACGGTTGTCGAAAAGAAGATTGTCGCCCCATCTCTGTCCGATATATCTTCAAGATATCTGGGAATAATTCATATTCCTGTGCTGGTACTGGAAAAAGAGAATCTGACAGAGATAATAGATGCGAGTGGCATTATAGGTTTCAGAAAGCATTATTAAGATGTAAAAAATAGCCGATACATGGACCTCTTCTCATTCGCAGTAGCTGTATTCACAGCTCTATTCGCCATAGTGAACCCGTTGGGAGCCATCCCTCTGCTCGTCAGCCTTACAGAGGGTTATGAAAGCACTGAGAAGAGAAGGGTTGTGACAAAGGCCGTTATAAGTGCTATGACCACTCTTCTGATATTCGCTGTTTTCGGAAACTATATCTTTGCTTTCTTTGGGATAACCATTCCGGCATTCAGGATTGCAGGAGGCCTTCTTCTTACCAGTGTGGGTTTCAGCATGATGAGAGGCCAACCGCCCCGTACAAAGAGCACCCCGGAGGAGAGGGAAGAGGCCATAGACCGTGAGGATATAGGGGTCGTCCCTCTCGGAATACCAATGCTTGCAGGGCCGGGTTCGATAACAACAGTGATGATATACGTATCGAAGAGTGAGAGCATTTCCGAGATAGGGATAGTCCTTCTCTCGATAATAGCCGTAATGTCAATAGCATATGTTCTCTTTATATATGGCGACCGTATTTTCAGCAGGATTGGAAGGGTGGGCAGCAGGGCCTTCTCAAGGATAATGGGTCTCATCATAACCGCAATAGCGGTGGAGTTCGTAATAGAGGGAATACAGGCCGTGCTCGTCCAGTGGGGAGTGCTGTAGAAAGATTAATCTGAACCCTCTATATGCCACATGGACCCTCTGAAAACTGCGGAGAGACTTGGATACAGGGTGCGCCTCATACCCCATGAAAGGATAAAGGAGTACATAGCGTGCTACAGAGTGATGTACAAAGGAATGGAGATTTACCCCGGAGTCGCATTGAGATTGGGCATCCCACCGAACGAGATTTGGGTGAGCGATGTTTTCAGGGATTTTCTCGGTCACATACTCTTTCACGAGCTCAGGGAGATAGAGCACAGATACGAAGGGCATTCTCCCGATGATGCTCACATTCTGGCTCTTAAGGACGAGGAGAAGGAGTTCATCGGGGATGAGAAATGGCTCAGGTTGAAGAAAGAGATAAATGTGTGCACGGTGGAAGAGCTCCTCAGCACCCATGGAATTGGAAAGGAGCTTGCGTTGAGGATAATGGACAATCGCCCTACGATAGTATGGACGAGATTCTGAGAGTAAAGGGAATCGGAGAGAAAAGAGTGAATGATCTGAAAAATAGGTTCTGGTGCATTCGGGAGGAAGATACTGCGGATTTTTGATATTGAAAAACGAGCACATAAGGCATTTTCACAATCCAGACACAGAAACTTTGATAACTCGAAGCCTATGTGGTAGCATGGTCACAAGATTCACATTCTTAGGAAGCGGGGGTGGAAGGTTCACCACGATATTTCAGGCCAGAGCGACAGGCGGACTTTACATTGAGGACAGAGTGAGGCTCCATGTTGACCCCGGGCCAGGTGCGCTCATCCAGATGAAGAACATGAGAATAAACCCGACAAAGACAGATGCCATTCTGGTGTCCCATTCACATCCCGACCATTACACGGATGCGGAGATAATCATAGAGGGCATAACGGGGGGCGGCCTTAAGAAAAGAGGAAACCTTCTCGCTTCGAAGAGCGTTCTGGAAGGCACGGATGGCATAGGTCCGGCCATATCTAGGTATCATCAGTCTCTCATATCCAGCAGAAGCATGGAGCCCGGCGATTTCTTCAGCATAGGCCCCATAGACATCGAGGCCACGCCTTCCGTGCATTCTGACCCTGCCACCGTGGGATTCAAGTTTCATACATCAAGCGGCGTAATATCCTATGTTGCGGATACGGAGGCGGCCCAGCATGTAATAGAGGCCCACATGGGTTCAAGGGTTCTCATACTTCCGGTAACTCGTCCGAGAAATTCAAGGATACCCGGGCATCTTTGCACTGAAGATGCGATAGCCTTCATAGAGAAGATAGGTCCTGAGATGGTCTTCTTCAACCATTTCGGCCTTAAGATGGTGAGGGCGCCCCCCGAGGTGGAGGCATACTGGGTTCAGGAGAAAACCGGTGTCAGGACAATTGCGGCTGAGGACGGAATGCGTGTTAGCATGGGTACGCGCATCATGGTGAGATGATGAAGTACGCTGAGTGGGAGCCGTATTATCTCGAAATAGTCAGGGATTTCGGCTTCAATCCCTCAGAAGATGCAAGGGCAGGCGATATTCTTTCAGCACTTCTTCGGGACAGGGGCGGAATAACCGGGCCATCTCACCTTGCCGAGATAATAAAAGGAAAACACGTGGATATAATCGGCCCAGCTGGGGGCAGCTCTGTAAAAGAGGTAAAGGAAAAGAAAGATCTCATAATTGCCGCAGATTCGGCGGTCCCCACTCTCCTTGCAATGTCCATACTTCCGGATATAATAACAAGCGACCTGGATGGAGGTACAGATGCTCTGATTCGAGCCAGTTCCATGGGTTCCATAGTTCTCATACATGCACATGGGGACAACATGGAACTTATCAGGAGATATGTCCCGCATTTCAAGGGACCGCTTGGGGGAACCGTGCAGACAGAGCCCTATCCCCCGCTCATGAACTTCGGGGGGTTTACAGACGGTGACCGTGCTGCATTCATAGCGGATGCAATGGGTGCGGAGCGCATAACCCTCATAGGTTTTGATTTTGAAAATCCGGTGATAAAACCAGGAATGAGCCATGAGCAGCTTGAAATAAAGAAAAGAAAGCTTGAGTGGGCCCGCAGGCTCCTCTCTCTTCTGGATGTTGAAATGGTTTAGGTTTAGTCATATCAGAGCTCTTACGCGCTTAAAGCCTCAGAACTGGTCAAAATCACCCTCTTCTTCCTCTTGGTCGGCTTCGCTGTCTTCAAGACCTTCTTCATCGAGCTCAATGTCATCGAAATCCTCTTCCTCTTCTTCGTCGGTCTCCTCGTCCTCTTCTTCATTCTCGGTTGTTCCGAGGTCGAAGATGAGCGACTGCGCAGCGCTCTCGTAGAATTTCGCCAGTTCTTTGAGTTCTTTAGGTATTATTAGCTGTCCGTTGGTTATCTGTGTTATCCTCTTCAGTGTGTCTATGGCTATTTCGGCTCTTTCCCTCTTCTTCTGAAGCCTCTCTCCTTCAGCACCCTCGGGAATTTCCACAAGGTCTTCGGGGGTGTCTCCGATATACACAGCGTTGATTATAACGCCACGTGAGGGTGGAAAGCGCTCTTTAACGAAGTTTATTATGGATTCGGAGACCTCCAGAACATCTTCTGTCTTTGCGAAACTTCCCTTCCATCCGTTGAACTCTCCATCTGAGAGTATGATTATCATGGTGGGCATCTTTTTCTTGGAGTCCTTTTCCATCAGGCTGAGAAGTTTATCGAGCTCCTCAAATGCGTTGACACCGTTGGTTGGCTTGTTGCTCTCCTGAGGTATGTAGGTGAAGAGCATCTTTATGAGCATTTCTTTGTACTGCTCTGTGGTGTCTACTCCTGCAGCCCCTATCTGGAGCCAGTATCTTATATTTCCCTTGTATTTATATGCTGCGGTCTTTGCCTGGCTGGAGTAGGTTATGAGTGCGACCCTCTCACTGAGCTCTCTCTCGGCCTTTTCCGAGAAATAGAGGAGAACGGCTGTGATTGCGCCGTGTATTCTCAGGACCTCTTTGCTCTTCTCCACGCTTTCCACCGTCTCTTTCAGCATTGTGAACTTCTGGTTGGCCATGAGTTTGTTGATTATCGGGTCATCGGAGAGCTTCATTATTCCGGGGGTGTTGTGGATGTAGTTAAAATACATCGAACCGGACGTATCCACCATGAGTATTCCGTTGAATGGTGATGTCACTGAGACCTTAATCTGCGTTTTGTCGGTGTAAACTGCATAAGGGAATGGATTTATCTTTGCAACCGTGAGGGTTATTCCCTTTTCATCCCAGTATATCTTAGAGCCGTGGTTGAACACAGGTTCCTTTTCCATGAAAAAGTTATGTATGGCCTCTCCACCATTCTCGTTTATCTCTTTGACTATCTCGAGAAGTTCGCCCCGCTCACTTCCCTCCATCTCAACACGCATGACCGCTTCTTCGGCCTCAAGTGGTTCGGCAGGGAGTATGTCGAGGGCATCACCGTTGGTTGCACCGGACAGCTGAGCGCTCGTCCTGTTTATATAAGCCTCTCCTTTTTTTATCTTGGAATCGAACAGAAGTCGGTAATATTTCGATTCTCCTCTGTCCCTGTTGAATACCTCGACGATATCTCCTTTTTTAAGGCCCATCTTCTTTCCTACTGTCGAGTTGATCTTTATTACCCATGAATCTACATTGTCTTTGAGTACTGCTGCGAACGGCTCCATATTGAACACCTGAACCACGAGACACAGAGATATGATTTAAGTTTTTTGGGATAACTTCCACTCTTGTAAGGCAAATATGTGAAGAATTACACGTGTCGCAGCTCCCTCACCCTTTCGCTCACAATATCACAGATATTTTCCAGCATATGTATCTCACCATGGTTGAAGGGGGAGAGCCTGTGCGAGTCTATGTCGAGCTCTCCAATTACTGCATTCCCATACAGAATGGGAATCACCACCTCGGATTTCACATCCGGGCTGCATGACAGGTAATTCTCCTCCTTCGAGACATCCTGGACCACGAAGACATCCTTTCTCTCCGCTGCCTGCCCGCATATTCCCTCGCCGAAACCTATCCTGACATGCTCTGTGGGAGCTCCGGAATAGGGCCCGAGAACGAGCTCATCGCCATCAACGATGTAGAAACCCACCCAGTCGTAGTGCTCCACATTCTCCCTGAGGAATTCGCAGACCATCTGCAACGATCTTTCGCTCTCTTTCTCCCTTTCCAGTATCTCTTCAACACCTTTCAGGATGTCCATACCGTGGCATGTCCTTGAGAGTATTAGTTTTTTCGGAGAGCGCATCTTTTTATGCCACCATTGCATTGAGGTCATATGGAGATTCCGAGGGACACCATGTACCTGAAGTTCCGATTGTACGGGTTCCTGAAGAACCTCAGGTTTTTCGACCCCTTCATAATCCTCTTTTTCAGGGAAATGGGGCTGTCCTTCTTCTCCATCGGGCTTCTTTTTTCAATAAGGGAGATCGCCACCAACATATTCGAGATACCCACGGGCTTCATAGCGGATTCCATCGGAAGAAGGAAGGCCATGATAGCCGCCTTTTCCTCCTATCTCATAGCTTTTGCAGTTTTCTATCTCTTTCCATCGTTCTGGATGTACGCCTTTGCCATGGTCCTTTACGCATCCGGAGAGGCTTTCAGGTCTGGTACGCATAAGGCGATGATACTGGAATACCTGAGGATAAAGAAGATGGAACATCTCAAGGTGGAGTACTACGGAAGGACGCGCTCCGCCTCACAGTTCGGCTCGGCAATATCCTCTCTCATCGCAATGGCCCTTGTCTTTTACTACGGTTCATACAGAATTGTCTTCCTCGCTTCCATGATACCATATGTCATTGAACTCTTTCTCATGTTCTCCTATCCGAAATACCTTGACGGGCAGATTGTTTCAATGAAAGGCACATGGTGGGAGCGCTCCAGAGCAGGTTTTTCGGCCACATGGAAGGACTTTCGCAGGATGATAACGGACAGGCCGGCATTAAGGGCCATATCAAACTCCGCGTTCTTCGACTCCATGTTCAAATCCTCGAAGGACTATCTCCAGCCCATACTGGAGGCGCAGGCCCTTGCCTTACCGGTCCTTCTGTACCTCACAGGTGAGCAGAGGACCGCTGTTGTCGTGGGCATCGTCTATTTCTTCCTGTATCTCCTGACATCCTACGCATCGCACAGCGCAGGCGCATTCTCAAGGAAGGTGCGCTCCCTGACATTCGCCATAGATGTGACATACCTCATAGGCGCATTCCTGCTTCTTCTGGCAGGTGCATTCACCTTCATGCAACTGCTTCCCCTGGCGGTCATCTTCTTCATAGCCCTCTACGCCCTCCAGAACCTCAGGAGACCGCTGAATGTCGCCTACATCAGCGATAACATACCGCACAGGACCATGGCCTCAGGCCTCAGCGTGGAATCTCAGATAAAGATGACAGTTGTGGCCATAGCCGCCCCTATAATCGGGTTCATGGCTGACAGCATCGGAATAGGCCCTGCGCTCTCCGTCACCGCCTTCTTTTTCATCTCCCTTTTCCTTCTGGTGAGGGTGAACCGGACTGAGTGAGATAGACGCCTGCCAGTATGAGCAGGCCCCACATCAGAAGGTATGGCGACAGCCTCTCGCCCATGAGGAGCGCGGAGAAAAGAACGCCGAAGAGCGGTATAAGGAACACGAAGGCTGTCTGCGCCGAGACCTCGTTGTGCTCGAGGACCTTATACCAGAGCAGGTAGGGGAAAAGGGTGCCTATTGAAAGGAAAAGAAGGGCAAGGAGCCCCCAGGCATCCAGGGAAGGCACCTGAGGCTCGTATGCCCACACAGGAAAAAGGAAGAGAGCACCGAAGACATAGCCCCATATCATCACGCCTTCGGGACTTGTATCGTGGAGTATGTGCTTCCCGATTATTCCGGATATGGCATAGGAGAGCGCAGAGAGAAGTATGAGAAAGGCCCCCAGGCTGTTCGCATCCCCTATTCTCAGGTCTCCGCCTGTTGAGAGCATTATGGCGCCTGCGAAGGCCATGAGTATGCCCAGCACCTTCCTGCCGGTAACCTTCTCCCTGAGGAACAGGGCCGCGAGTATCAGGGTGAAGACAGGGCTCATGGGCTGGAGTATGCTGGTGACCGATGCGACGGTCTCACGGTCCATCATCCTCATCCCGAAGTTCTGCAGAAGGTCGGGAAACGGTATGGTGAATAGTGCGAATATGGGAAAGAGTATGCCTATGGCCTTGAGCTCGGATACCATCTTCCTCCGGTCCCTGAGAAGGAATGGAATAAGGGCGAGAGCGCCTATACCGTACCTGAACATCGAGAGTGAAACAGGGTGAAAATATCCGAGAAGGAACTTTATCACCGGAAAGGTGAGGGCCCACACGATGACGCAGACCAGCAGCGAGGCGATTTGTATCCTCTTATCCACAGGGCGAAATGGCGGTGCAATTAAACCTTATTCCGCTATTATGAACAGGATCTTCAGAGATGGTGACATACCCCCGAACTCCTTCAGAAGTTCCTCGTAGATGGGGAGTGCATCCATGCTTTCCATGGCATCCCTGACATCGGCGAAGACCATGCAGCCCTCTGTCCTTTCTGCAAAGGAACTTATGATGAATCGTATCATCTCCACATGCTCTTCTATAAGCGGGTTCAGGTGGTCCGGCCCGAGCTCCTTGGATATCTGGAATGCAGGTATGTCCCTGCCAACCCTTTTTCTGAATGAATCGGGGTCGTCCGATACGAATGCCAGTATCGGCACATCATCCTTGATGGCCCTTTCGAGCCTTCTGTACGCTGCCTCTCTGTCCACGACCTCAAATCCGGGTTCCACGGTTCCGGAATGCTCCTCAGGAGACACCAGAAATGCACGGTAGCGGTATATCGCATAAAGGATGAAGAGCGAGAATATTGAGAAGGACACGGTTGTGAGCGGGTATGCGCTCTCCGCCAGGAGCATGGGTATGAACGATGATACCGTGATAAGTGTGACGGCCACTATGAACCCGGAAAGCCCCACCATTATTTGCATTCTTAGTATTTTCATATCACTCTTGATGTATTTGTATATCATGATTACAGTGAACACCAGAGCCATGGAGAATATGTAGATGGTGTACGCAGTATAGGTTGTAGATGGAACTATTCCCCAGATGCTCTGTCCAAGTCCCTTGTATGGCTCCATATCAGCGATTATCATGTAGCCGGGGTTGACTATGCCGAGTATTGCGAAGACGAGCGATATTCCATAGAAAAAGTATATGGCGGATTTCCTCCACCTTAACCTGAGCATATATGGAAATACCACTGAGAAATGCACGAACGCCGCAGGTGCCAGGGCCATGCCGATAAAGAGGAACTGCGCTCCGAACCATGCCACCCACTCATCGGCTGGAGGCGGACCCGCCATCCTTTCTATCATCTCTCCGAAGGACCATATGAAGAAGGAGAAGAAGAGCATGAATGCTGCGAGGTTTCCAGGCTTCCTTATATCCGAAAGGAATAGCCGTATGAGGATCGCCGCCCCGAGTATAACAGCGAAGAGCGCAGGCCAGAAAGCATGAGGGAACCACATCAATGAACTCTTTCATTCGAAGTTTAAAAGTTTTTGCACATCTTTTCGCTCACAGGACGCAGCACCTTTCCCGCACCTCCCACTCATACCCCTCCTTCTCAGCCCACTTCTTGGTTTTCTCGGTGGGAAGCACTATGCCGGTGAAACCCAGCTCTATCGCATATCTCTCCATCTCCCAGTAGTCGCCAGCCCTCGGCCTCATGCAGCCGATGACCCTTTCACCGTGGAATCCATCACTCTCTTTCATGACCTTCTTTATGTCATCGAGGGAAGGTGGACTCACACCCTCCATTTCAGTCCCTCTGGTTGGGATGAGCGCATTTATCACCATCTTCTTTGCTTTGCTGGTCTTCACAGCATCAATGGCCCTGAACTCCCCTTTTATCTTTCCATAATGCAGGCCGATGGTTATGTGCGGAGAATGTGGAATTCCTTCGGCATCCAGTTCATTGAGCGCATTGAGATAATCATCCGCTTTCCTGTCCAGGTGATAGACCTCCTGTACCGTTTCATCGGAGCCCACCACATCCAGCGATACCATGTCAGGATGCATTATCTTCAGGGCCTGCAATGTGCTATCCCTCATCAAGCCAACATGCACATTGACCTTCAGGTCCGAGTATATCTTCACCTTTCGTATAAGGTGTGCGAACGGCTCTATCGGAACGCTGCCGTCATCCCGCGCTCCCCCGCTCAGAAGGAAACCCTCTGCGCCCTCTCCCGATATCCTTTCAAGGACCTCTATGAGCCTTTGAGGGTTCTCGGCAGGTATCATCCCTTCAAGGTAGTGGCGGTTGCAGTGAGCGCAGTTGAGAGCGCAGGCCCTTCCGGTCACTGATATGCTCGGGAACCTCTTTCCTGGAACATAGGCTATGAGCTTCACGGCTCTGCATACACATCTCTATTTAAGAGATGCCCGCTTTTCCGACAAAATCTTTATACACAGCCCTTTTCTTCCGCTCCTGATGCCCTCCCCCGAGGAATTGAAGGAAAGGATACTACGGCTCAAGGAAGAGCGAAACGCCGTTATTCTGGCCCATAACTATCAGATACCGGATATCCAGGATATTGCGGATTTTCTTGGGGATTCGCTGGCACTCGCCATAAAGGCCAGGGAGATTGAGGAAGATGTCATAGTCTTCTGCGGCGTTGATTTCATGGCAGAGACAGCTGCCATATTGAACCCTGATAAGACCGTGATAATCCCTGATACAAAGGCGAAGTGCCCTCTGGCAGGCATGGTGGATGCCGAAGGGCTGAGAAAAATGAAGGAGGAGCATCCAGACGCTGCGGTGGTCTCATATGTGAACACAACGGCCGAGACGAAGGCGCTCTCCGATTACTGCTGCACCTCAGCCAACGCTGTTGAGGTCGTTAAAGCCGTACCTAACAAAAAGGTCATATTCACTCCCGATAGGAATCTGGGCGCCTATGTGAGGTCCCAGGTGAAGGACAAGGAGATAATACTCTGGCCGGGATTCTGTGCTACCCACGATGCCCTGCGCGTGGAGGACTTCATGCAATTGAAAAAGGAGCATCCTGAGGCTGAGATACTCGCGCACCCCGAGTGCAGGCCCGAGGTCCTTGAGATAGCGGACCATGTATTCTCCACGGGCGGAATGGTGAAGCATGTGCGCTCCTCTTCAAAGAAGGAGTTCATAGTTGGCACGGAGAAGGACATGGCATATCGCCTGAAGAAGGAGAATCCTGACAAGATATTCTACACCCTAGACAGGGCCATATGCCCCACGATGAAGAAGATAACCCTTGAGAACCTTCTGGAAGCGCTCGAGAACATGGCCCCTGTCGTTAAGGTTCCGGAGGAACTGGCCGAAAAGGCAAGGGTTCCCATAGAGCGGATGATAGAGATAGGAAGGGGAGAGAGGACCGGTTAGTTTTTTAATCTCCGGCATATCCCACATCGTGCGTTATATCTATGCTCTGTGTACATGGGGCTTGGGCCATGCGTCCCGTTCTCTGCCTGTTATGAGGGCACTTCTGAAAGAAGGCCATGAGATAACCATACTGACATCCGGCAGAAGCCTGAGGATGCTCAGGAATGAGTTGGGCGATTCGGTGGAATATGTGGACCTCGTATCCTATCCCGACCCATACTCGGCCGGGCGCTTTTCATTCTACCTCAAGTTCGGGCTCAAGGTCCCAGGCATGATAAGGACATTCAGGAAGGAGCACGAGATAGTGAAGAAACTGATGGAGGAGAAAAAATACCACCGTATAATCTCTGACAACCGCTACGGTGTTTACAGCCACAGAATACCATCGTTCCTGATAACCCACCAGTTGAGGCTCATAGCGCCAAAGAGGATAGGCTTCATAGAGAGGATAGGGGAGCGCTTCGTTGCCGCATATCAGGACGATTTCGACGCATTCATAGTTCCTGATGATGAGGAGGGAACTCTTTCCGGGGAACTTTCACACGATCTGCGCTACCTTCCAAAGAAGAAAATACTGTACTCCGGCCCGCTTTCCGACTTCTCCAGAAAGGAGACGGAGCAGGACATAGACCTGCTGATATCCATATCCGGCCCGGAGCCACAGAGAAGCCTTTTCGAGAGGATCGTTCACGACGAGCAAAAGAATTTTCCGAAGAACACCGTGATAACCCTTGGAAAGAGCGAGACATTCAAAGAAGGCAGCTGGAAGAGCGCGAAGGTCTACACATATCTCAGCAAGGAGGAGAGGGAGGACATAATGAACCGCTCGAAGCTCATACTCTCCCGCTCAGGATATTCCACGATAATGGACCTAGCCATCCTGGGAAAGAGGGCCATATTCGTTCCGACACCCGGTCAGACAGAGCAGGAATATCTTTCCGACTACCACATGGAGAAAGGGACATATTACTCAATGGACCAGTCCGTCTTTTCCCTGAGGAAAGCTTTATCAGAATCTAAGAGATACAGTGGAATAGCGATGGACGGCAGGAAGTCCGTGGAAAGGATACTTGACCTGGTGGGATGAAAATGGATACGAATGATATATGTGAGCACCTGAAGAACGACGGGGTCATCGTTTACCCGACCGATACATTGTACGCTCTGGGCGCTCTCGCGTTCTACCATGAAAAGGCCATAATGAAGGTCTTTGAACTGAAGAGGATGCAGCCAAAGGTGCTCAGCGTTGCATTCCCAGACTTTGCGACAGCAAGGAAGTACGCCGATGTTCCCCATGAGTTCTCCCACATATTCCCTGCGCCGCTGACGGTCATCGCACATTCATACTCCAGATGGAACCATGTGACCCTACATGATAAGATGGCAATCAGGATACCGGCCAACGACACGGCCCTGGAACTTCTGAGGGAATGCGGGCCCATGACGGCGACGAGCGCCAACATACACAACGGCCCGAACCTGACACTTCAGGAGATAAAGGAGACATTCGGAGATGAGGTTCTCATAGTCGATGGGGAGGAACCGAAGTACATGCAGCCGTCCACCATCGTGGATGTGGTTGAGGGAAAGGTAGTCAGGGCAGGAGCATATCCAGTGCATCAGATACCCAGACACACAGAACGGCGGGAGAGGAACCCATCGGGCTTGCCATATCCGATGGACGAGATACTGCGCTAGAGGTAGCCGTACCTTTTCAGAGTATCGCCGAGAACCTCATTGACCACCTTTATTTCGTCGGGTCTCAGGTCCTTCTTCCACCTTCCGACATGCCCTTTGCTCAGGTCTATGTCCATCATCTTTTTCTCGAACCCTATCCCGAGAAAATCACATATCTTCCTCAACTCTTTTTCAGGGTTCTTTATGGCATCCTCCATCCTCACCTCATAGTATGACCCGTCCGGCATCTTCCTCTTCTCTTCTTCCCATTTGTCGAGTATGTTCCTTATCCAGATGGCATTGTCGTGAGCGCTGTTACCACCCCATGACTTGCTTTTGTAGGAACTGACCACATCTCTCATGTCCCGGTAGATGTGTATGAGTTTCATATGAGGGAACATCTCCAGAAGGAATGTTGCGTGCAAGATGTTGAAGGGCGTGTGGTCCAGCCACATAGTCTTTCCTGCCCTTTTCATGGCATGATATGTGAGATGGTTCACAAAATCTCCGGAGATATGTGCAATCTCCTCTCTTTCAAACCTATTTGCAACATAGACCTTCGGGGATAGATGCGCTCCACTGCCGGTCCAGAACCCTTTGAACTGACGCTCCACCACCTTTTCCATGAAAGCATCGAACTCGCTGATGAATTCCTTTCTCGGCATTATATCACGATAAGATACCCATTGTGCGTACATGGGCATAGACATTCCGAGTCTTTTAATCATCTGTCCGCCAATCCTCCTTACCTGTCCCTTTAGCACGGGGGGATATATCTGTTTGAGCATCATCTCCCTGAAATCCCGTATCGCTCTGTCGGCCTTCCAGGGCGACCACTGGTCGGAGAGCGCGGGCACGAGGTCTATCAGCCCGTGAGGATCTATCATGAACCTTGTCTCGAACGGATACCGGTATATTTTGGAATGAAGCCCCAGTATCTGAGACATGATGGTGGTCCCGCTCCGCCCCGTTCCTCCGATGAATATCTGTCTCACACTATCACCCCCGATCCTATTCTGATGTGCGGGGTTTTCAATTTTCTGTCTATCGTCCTTCTTCCATCTATAATGGCCTCCAGCCCAAAGGAATCGTAGTCAATGCTCTTGAACTCGTCCCAGTCCGCCTGTATCATGCATACATCGGCATCTTTCAGGGCAGATTCTGCGCTCTCCGCATATTCTATCTCAGGAAATACCTGTTTGAAGTTATCCATGGCCTTCGGGTCATAGGCTATTACCTGAGCGCCCTTTTCAATGAGGCCTTTGACAAGGGGCATCGCACGGCTCTCCCTTATGTCGTCCGTATCTGGCTTGAACGCAAGGCCGAGGACAGACACCTTCTTTCCATTCAGATCTCCCACCACTTTCTCAGCCAGTTCAATCATCCTGAGCGGCTGCCTTTCGTTGAGTTCAAGAACCTCCTCCAGAAGTTCAGGCTCATACCCGTTCTCCTTTGCCAGAGAAACGATGGCTTTCACATCTTTGGGGAAGCATGAGCCTCCGAAACCAGCACCTGCGTTCAGGAAATACGGAGAAATGCGGTGGTCCATCCCCACGCCTTCCATAACATCGTAGACCTCTATACCAAGCCTGTCGCAGATGTTCGCTATCTCGTTTGCGAAGCTTATCTTCGTTGCAAGGAATGAGTTCGCGGTGTACTTTATCATCTCGGCGGTGGTCGGTGTTGTAACAAGTATAGGCGCGTCTATTCTCTCATATATCTCGCGGAGCAGGTCTTCGCTCCTTTCATCCAGCACTCCGAGAACTATTCTGTCCGGGTTCATGCTGTCTTCGAGCGCCACGCCTTCTCTCAGAAATTCGGGGTTCATTGCCACGCTGAATCCCTCTCCTGCCTTCTTTCCGCTCTCCTTTTCAACTATCGGAAGAACAAAGCCCTCAGTGGTCCCCGGAACAACGGTGCTCTTCACCACTATTAGATGCCATCCCTTTTCTGCGATGGCTTTTCCCATGTCCCTTGAAACGCTCTCTATGTATCTCAGGTCTATGCTCCCGTCATCTCTGGAGGGTGTTCCGACGGCTATGAATGTGACATCCGTGCCCTTAACGGCCTCTTTCATATCGGTCGTCGCCCTTATCTTCCCTTCCTTCACGAGTTTTGAGAGAAGGTCGTCCATTCCCTTCTCATAGATCGGAGATTTTCCGGAATTGACCATCTCGACCTTTTCAGGTATCACATCCACGAGGATGACATCGTGGCCGAGACTTGCGAAGGTGACTCCTGTGACCAGACCCACATAGCCGGTTCCTGCAATGGAGATGCGCATACACCGGCATCGAAGCCTCTATTAAATATCTTCCCCAATCTTCTTATATGCAGGTGCGATGCAGTACCGTGAAAGCAGTCATACCGGTAGCCGGTCTGGGAACGAGGATGCTGCCCTTAACAAAATCGCAGCCAAAGGAGATGCTGCCCGTTTACGACCGGCCCGCGATACAGTATGTGGTGGACGAGGCCATAGATTCCGGGATAAAGGACATACTGCTGATAACCGGCAAGGGAAAGAGGGCTATAGAGGACTATTTCAGCCCGAATCTTGAACTTGAGAACTTCCTTCGCGAGAAGGGAAGGGAGGACGATATACCTCTCATTCGGAACATATCTCCGGGTGTTGACATATACTATGTCCGTCAGAAGGAGCCACGGGGGCTGGGTGATGCGGTGATGTACGCTGAAAAGCATGTGGGAACCGAACCCTTCATGGTGCTTCTCGGCGATGACCTGATACTGAACGATGTGCCGGCCAGCAGGCAGATGATGGAGGCATACTGGAAATACGACGCTCCGGTCCTTGCGGTGGAGAAGGTGCCGCATGAGGATGTATCCAGGTACGGCATAATCGCGCCCGGAAATGAACTTGAGAAAGGCGTCTTCCAGGTGGAAGGGATGGTGGAGAAACCTGAGCCTGATGATGCACCCTCCGATTACGGCATAATCGGCCGATACCTGCTGACCCCCGAGATATTCACATACCTCCGTGAAACAAAACCCGATAGAAAGGGCGAGATACAGCTAACAGACGCGCTCCGCAGGTACAACAGGGAGCATCCCATGGTCGCCGTTGAACTCGATGGTCTCAGGCTCGATGTCGGAGGCATGGAGGGATGGCTCATGGCCAATATAAAGGCCGCCATCCTGAAGGAGCCGTCCCTGGCCGGTAGAATAAAGAAGGAACTATAGCTCTATTTTTCTTCCTGTCTTTGCCGATTCCATGGCCTTTTCTATCAGTTCCACAGCGTTCATTCCGGAATACATATCGGCCACAGGCATCTTCCTCGATTCTACGGATGACACGAAGTCCCTCAGTTCCTCTTTCAGAGGCTCTTTATATGGGATCGTCACGGTTCTCATGCCCTCGTTCCGAAGTGTAAAATCACCGCCTTCATCATTCAGCCCGCTCTCGTATATCTCGATGATATCTGGCTTCAGGTAGTCTATGCGCGCCGACATCCCTTCGCCTGTTATCTGGAACTCCCGTACCTTGTTCCCTATCGGGGATAGCCAGCTCTCGAAGATGTATCCTGTGACATCTCCGTAATCCATCCTGAGATGCGCCACATCCTCTATCCCTTCCCAGATGTTCTCCTCGATGCTGCACAGCACGCTGTCAGCCTTCCTTTCAAGGACATATGAGTATGTGTCCACATCGTGTATCGCCAGCGCAAGCAAGACGCCCATATCCTTTCTGGGCACACGGAGAGCGCTCCGCGTTGTTTTCATGTAGAATATCCTTCCGAACTCCCCTCTCTGCACCATATCTCTGAGGTAGTTGAGCGCAGGGTGGTACCTGAACAGATGTCCGGGCATCAGTATCCGTCCGTTCTTCTCAGCGAATGCAACAAGTTTACCCGACTCCTCGGAGGTCGCAGTCATGGGTTTCTCCACAAAGACATCCATACCCTTTTTCATGAACTTCATTGAGAGAGGAAAATGAAGGGGCGTTGGAGCCACGATATCCACCGCATCCACGCCCTCTACCTTTTCAGGCTCCGTCAGGTATTCCAGCCCAAGGTTCTTCGCAAGGGAACTCACCGCAGCCTCGTTTATGTCCACGAGGATGACATCATCTATCTCTCCGTCGTCCTTCATCTCCTTCCACACGCGTGCGTGGTTCCTTCCCCAGTATCCTGTTCCTATCTGCGCTATCTTCATCTCAATCCCTCACGAACTCAATGACCTTTTCGGATATGTAATGCACATCCTCATCCGACATCTGCGGGTGCATCGGTAATGAGATTATCTCGTCCACGATCCTTTCGGTCACAGGCAGATGTTCCGGCTCGACATATTCCTTCACGATTGGCTGGAGGTGCACGGGTATCGGATAGTAGATGCCGCTGCCGATATCGTTACTCTTAAGGTGCCCTCTCAGACCGTCGCGGTCCTTCACCCTGATGGTGTACACATAGAAGGCATGCCTTCCCTCAGGAATCTCAGGCACTACCGCATACTCGCCCAGATTCTCATTGTAGATTTTTGCTATCTCGTTCCTTCTGTCCACCCATTCATCTAAGTGCTTCAACTGGATCCTTCCGATGCCCGCAAGAAGCTCGGACATCCTGAAATTGAAGCCGAGGGCCGTGTGCTCGTACTTGCTGGTCCTTCCCTGGTCCCTGAGCATCGCTATCCTTTCAAGCAGTTCCTCATCGTTTCCGGCCACCATTCCGCCGTCCCCGGCCACCGTCATCACCTTTGAAGGGAAGAAAGAGAATGCTGTGACATCGCCGAAGTTGCCGACCTTCTTTCCGCCATATATCGCGCCGTGGGCCTGACACGCGTCCTCTATGAGATAGAACCCGTGCTCGTCCGCTATTTCCCTCAGTTCTTTCATATCAGCGGGCCTGCCGTAGAGGTGAACCGCCACTATGGCCTTTGTCCTGTCGGTTATTTTCTTCCTGACATCATCAGGGTCTATGTTGTATGTGTCCTCCTTTATGTCGGCAAACACCGGCCTTGCACCAAGATGCATGGCTGGAGAGACTGTGGCTATGAATGTGTGCGAGGGGGCGATTATCTCATCCCCTTTTCCGATGCCGAGGGCATAGTATATGAGGTGGAGCGCCGTGGTCCCGGAACTGACTGTGACCGCTCCTTTCACGCCGAGGTAATCCGCGAATTCATTCTGAAATGCCTCCGACTCCGGCCCTTTTATGTAGCGCTTCGAGTCAAGTATCTCAACCGCCTTTCTCCTTATTTCATCGTCAACGAACATCTCCACAAGATTGTACTTCATTTCATTCCTCCTCGTATGAAAGTTCATCCGCATATTTCAGGAACACAGCAGGGTTTCCGGCCACCACAGTGTTCTCCCTGACATCCTTCGTCACAACGGAACCTGCGCCCACCACTGCGTTATCCCCTATTTTCACTCCGGGAAGTACGGTGGAATTGGCGCCTATCTTCGCATTCTCCCCGACGATGACACCTTCGAGGTTTTCCTTCACTCCCGGATATCTCGGGTACTTCGCATTTGTCAGGACGACATTCGGGCCTATCCACGCACCCTTCTTTATGATGCTGTACTCGGGTATGAACGCCTGAGAGTGTATGCGCGCTCCGTCCTCGATCCTCACATGGTGCTCCACCACGCTGTTGGTGCCTATGCTCACATTCTTTCCGATACGGTTGTGCTCCCTTATCCTCGTGCCGTGGCCGGTATTGAAGCCCGAACCGATGACATTGCCCGCATATATCGTGGTGTGGCTCCGTATATGGCTCTTTTCGCCTATCTCTGTGTAGATATCGGGGTCAGCGCCTGCGGGGAGTATGCCTATGATGACAAAATCATCTATGATGACCCCTTTTCCCAGCCTGACATCTCCGATAATCCTGTAGCCTTCCATGAGCGCACCTGCACCACCCATTCGGCCACATATTATAAGAATTGTGCTCACTTCGAGAACACAAATCTACGAGTGTAATGGTCTTGCCTGTCTCTATAAAGCGCCGAGGGGGAGACCGAAGAGGCTTTGCTTCGAGGGCCAAAAATCAGATAAAACAATGCTTGCCTAGGCCGAGGGGGAGACCGAAGAAGCTTTGCTTCGAGGGTCAGACTTTTTGCTTGCAAAAAGTCCCCCCGAGGCGCGACCGAGCGAAGCGAGGGAACGCCGAGGGGGAGATTCGAACTCCCGCGGGGTCGCCCCCAGATGGTCTCGAGCCATCCGCCTTAGCCGGACTGGGCCACCTCGGCATAATGATTCGTCTTTACTCAACGGGTTGAAGGAACATTCTT
>JALTFR010000033.1 GCA_027006785.1 Thermoplasmata archaeon
CCGACTATCATGGTCTGCATCATCTTGTCTATGAGGTGGTGGATAACTCCATAGATGAGGCGATGGTCGGGGAATGCAGCAGGATAGAGGTTATGCTGGAAAAGGACGGAAGTGTAACGGTCATAGATGACGGCAGGGGAATACCTGTGGACAAGCATCCGAAATATGGCATATCCGCGCTTGAGATAGTAATGACGAAACTGCACGCAGGCGGAAAGTTCGACAGGAAATCATACAAGGTATCCGGGGGATTGCACGGAGTCGGTGTTTCTGTGGTCAATGCGCTCTCCGAGTGGATGCATGTCACCGTCAAGAGAGATGGGAAGATATACCACCAGAGATATGAGAGGGGAATACCTCTGGGCCCTGTGGAAGTCATAGGGGAGACGGAGGAGAGAGGCACAGAGATAAGGTTCAAGCCTGATGCTGAGATATTCGACATGGTTGAGTTCAACTACGAGATACTGAGGCACAGATTGATGGAATTGGCCTTCTTAAACAAAGGGATAAGGATTTCAATAGAGGACAGGAGAAAGGAGCCACCTGTAAAGGAGGAGTTCCACTACGAAGGCGGGATAATAGAGTTCGTGGAGTATCTCAACAGGGCGAAGAAACCATTGCATCCCGAGCCGATTTACATAAGCGGTTCAAAGGAGCATGTTCAGGTTGAAATAGCGATGCAGTACACCGATGACTACAAGGAGCAGATTTACTCATATGCGAACAACATAAACACCGTGGAGGGTGGGAGCCACCTCAGCGGTTTCCGCTCCGCTCTCACTAGGGTGATGAATGACTATGGTTCAAAGAGAGGATTGCTCAAGAAAGATGAGAAATTGAGCGGAGATGATGTTAGGGAAGGGCTTACAGCCATAATAAGCGTTAAAGTACCAGAGCCTCAGTTCGAAGGGCAGACTAAGACAAAGCTGGGAAACAGCGAGGTCATGGGCATAGTCTCATCGATAGTCTATGAGAAATTATCTGAATACCTCGAGGAGCACCCCTCGGTTGGTGAGATCGCCGTGACAAAGGCGAGACTGGCATCACAGGCGAGAGAAGCAGCTAGGAAGGCAAGGGAACTGACAAGGAGAAAGGGATTGCTTGAAACCGCTGCCCTTCCGGGAAAACTGGCCGACTGCTCCGAACGAGACCCATCCAAAACGGAACTGTTCATAGTTGAGGGGGACTCGGCGGGAGGGAGTGCGAAGCAGGGAAGGGACAGGAACTTTCAGGCGATACTCCCGCTCAGGGGAAAGATAATCAATGTCGAGAAAGCGAGGCTGGATAAGATTCTGAAGAACGAGGAGATTAGAACATTGATAACAGCCATAGGAACAGGCATAAAGGACGATTTCGACATCTCGAAGCTCAGGTACCACAAGATAATCATAATGACCGATGCTGATGTGGACGGAGCGCACATACGCACCCTCCTATTGACATTCTTCTACAGGTACATGCGCCCTCTAATTGAGGAAGGGTACATATACATAGCACAGCCCCCGCTCTACAGGGTCAAGAAAGGGAACAGGCAGGTGTATTGCTACACCGAGGAGGAGCTTGCAAAGGCGCTGGAGGAGATGCCCGGGGCCTCTGTTCAGAGATACAAGGGTCTTGGAGAGATGAACCCCGAACAACTGTGGGAAACAACCATGAACCCTGAGACCAGGAAGCTGGTGATGGTCACGATAGAGGATGCCATGCTGGCAGATGAACTGTTCACAATACTGATGGGGGACAGGGTTGAACCGAGGCGTGAATACATATACAGGCATGCGAAGGAGGTCGTGAACCTTGACATCTGATTCCCTTTCTGAGAGAGAGGTGAAGGAAAGGGTTAAGGAGCTGGTCAATGCATATAATGAATTGAAAAAAAGGAAGGATGAGAAGGGGCTGAAGGATATAAGCGAGGCGGATGTGAGGGCGGATTTCATAGACCCGCTGTTCGAGATATTGGGATGGAATGTCAAGGACCCCGACGAGTACAACAGGGAGAAATATGTACGAGGGGCGGGGCTTGCTGACATCGCCCTGATGCTGGATGAAAAGCCCGTGGCGTTCGT
>JALTFR010000034.1 GCA_027006785.1 Thermoplasmata archaeon
ATAGATACAAAACTGTATTTATGAGGAAAAATGAGAAAATAATGAGAAAAGGCAGGGAAAATCCGACATACATAAGGGCCATTCCTTTCGGATTTTTGTGATACTTATCTTTCAAATCTCGATACCTGATTTCCAGCAGAATTTTTTCATCCGGTTCTAATTTGAAATCTTTTTTCACTGCTCTATCACTCCTTTATTGCAGTTTTTCAATTTCTCCATCTTTCATTTCATCTCCTCGCCGGGTGGCATGTATTGGTGTAAAAGAGAGACAGGATTTATGTTTTTCTATACGGTGTCTTCGTTCAGAACGCCAAACAGATTCTATTGTTCTGTGCCATATTCTCCAATCCCTTTCAGATATTCTTCATATCTGTATTTCCACTCGTTTAGCATTTTATTGAGATTTTCTGGGCCACCTATGGATGAAAGATGGATGTGAATCCAGATGTACGGATGGTATGTATGAGGGATTTTTGACGGCTTTAGGATGTGTATGTATACTGCATCCGGGACTCTTTTTTTCTTATCTGTTCTTTGCATTACATTTTCGATATACGGCACACCCTCTCTGACGAAGTCTTTCATGGAGTGGAAGGACCTGTTCCTTTCATCTGAGAAATATATGTTGACGCGCCTTCCATCTCTAAACTCTTTATATTGGTGTGACCCCTCCACTCCTTCAGAAGATACAGTTGTAAGGCCTTTTCTACCGAGATCAAGGTAAATTGGATATGATATTCTCATTCTTCGCATTTTTATCGCAGAATACATAAAAAATATTGACAACACAATAATAAAAGAATACTGAAGATAGAATTGGATAATCTCCGAATCTTCCACTCTACTACCAAAATAGAAACTGTATACGGGCAGTACAAAGACCACTGTGAGAGATACGAGAGAACACCCAAGAAACAGCCACTCTTTAAACACTATGCCTTTCGCCATCTCCTTGTTCGAGACCTTGTATCGGCTCATACTACGGTAGAGACTTATTAGAATTTATATTTTTCTATTATACGACTCTTTCCCCGAATTTCACCTTCCCTTCGATGAACATTTTCACCGCTTCGGGCAGGCATCTGTGTTCCTCTTCCAGCACCCTCTCTTTCAGTGTTTCCACGGTGTCGTCTTCTAGGACGGGAACGCATCTCTGAAGTATTATCGGGCCACCGTCCACATCCTCTGTGACGAAATGCACCGTGCATCCCGAGACCTTCATCCCTGATTCGAGTACGGCCCTATGCACCCTCTCGCCATAGTATCCCTTTCCTCCGAAGAGGGGCAGCAAGGCAGGGTGTATGTTGATGATCCTTCCTTCATAGCGCTTTACGAAGTAAGGGGTCAGGGCTCGCATGTAACCTGCGAGCACTATCAAATCAGGCTCGTATGGTTCTATCGCACTTATGATCTCCTTCTCATGCTCCTCCCTGCTCTTTCCGCGATGGTCTATGAATATGGGCTTTGCGCCATGATTCTTTGCCCTGTGAAGAGCGTAGGCATCCTCTTTGTTGGAGACAACGGCGCTCACCGCTGCTCCTTTGATGTACCCTGATTCTATTGCGTCCAGTATGGACTGAAGGTCCGTTCCGCTTCCCGATGCGAGCACGACTATGGACTTCAAGTGACTATCTCCTCCAGTCTGTCCTTCTCGATGGCCCGTCTTATCTCCATTGCCAGCCTTCTTCCGGTGCTCATGGGCTTTCTCCAGAGCGCATTCCCATACGGATGGCCCACTGACATGTGCACATTGGTACCTCCACCTATGCGGGGCGCCACATCGTAGATGTAGAAGTTCAGGTCCTTGTCCACCGTGGTCTGAAGGCAGAAGGGCCCGATTATTCCGGGGGAATAGTACTCCTGCGTGGCCTTCACATAGGTCTCCGCAAGTTTGAATACCTTTTCAAGTAGGGATTCCCTGAGGGTCGCTGAATTGTGGCCCGTGACAGTGTATTCGGGCACGAGCTGGTGCTCGGGAAGTGTCATCTGCTGCGGTGCCGGAAGCCTGACATGCCCGTCCAGGGAGGTCTCGAACCTCCAGTCTATTCCCAGCAGTTCAAGTTTCGGCATCTCGTCCTCTATGGGAGAGTAGAAGAAGTCGAAGTTGAAGACAGGGCCGATGACATAGCGCTCTATCCTCGCATTCTCTAAGGCCTCCTCGGTTATCACATCGTGCCTGAGAAGGTTTTCCGCCTTCTCCTTGTATTCGGAGTAGGACGCCGCAGTGAAGAAGCCTCTCTCGAGTTTCTTGACCTTGTGCGGCAGTTTAACGATCACAAGTTCGTTTATGTCCCGGGGGTCCTCTATCTTCTCGGGGAACGGCAGCCCCGCCTTCTCGAGTATCCAGTAGTAATCCCTCTGATCACCCCTCTCCTCGCTCCTTAGCAGGTTTCGGCTTCCGACCATGGGAACATAGAACTCGTCCTCCACCGCATCTATTCCGATGTAGGATGTGAATGACCTGTTGGGTATGAAGAGCACATTGTCCTCGATCATCCTGTCCTGTATCTTCAGTATGTCCTTGAACCTATCAAGCACAACTGTCTCATCCACCATTCCCCTGATGACATTGCCGTTCTCGTCCCTCTTTGCCCTGAAGTACTCCGCATATGTCCTCTCCCTGCCCTTCTGAGCATAGGCAACGGTCCTGAACCCCTCATCCACAGCACCATCGCAGGTATCGAGTGCGGAATGGGATGCCAGCACACCTATCTTTATCTCCTCTTTATCGTACTTCTCAAGGTTCTCAAGGATTATCTTCCTGTCTATCATGAGAGGGGATGAAAGGAGCGGCATATTTACATCTTACTACTGCTGGTCAGTTGTATAAAAAATGAAGGAATGGGTTTTTGTTCACTGCATCAGGTTCTCGCACTTCTCGTCCACTTCCTTCTGTATCTGCTCTATAATGTCGGGCATCTTCAGAAGGTGCCTGAACCTTCCCTGCAGTTTGAAGTACTCCTCAACAGGCTTCCTCTTCTCCTTCGGTGGGCAGGATATCTTCCTGTTCCTCGGGTCGCTTCCTTCCTGCTCCCAGAGGACGAATATTCCGGTCTCCACCGCCATTCTGGAGAGCTCCACCGTCATCTCGCTGGGATATCTCCACCCTGTGGGGCATGGCGAGAAGACATGTATGAACGCAGGCCCCTTTCCTTCGCGGTTCACTTCAAGGGCCTTTCTCACCTTCTTCTTCAGGTCTCCGTGGTATGCGATGGTGGCCGTTGCCGTATATGCTATGTCGTGCGCTGCCACTATGTTGGCTATCGGCTTCTTCCTTCCCTGCTTTCCGGGTATGACCTTTCCAGCGGGAGATGTGGTGGTCGAAGCATAGGGCGGCGTTGATGAGCACCTCTGTATACCGGTGTTCATGTAGGCCTCGTTGTCGAAGACCACATATGTTATGTTGTGCCCCCTCTCAAGCATTCCGGAGAGCGCCTGGAAACCTATGTCGAAGGTCCCACCATCGCCTGCGAAGGCCAGTATGTTCACGCCATCCCTCTTTCCGAGCTTTTTGAGGGCCACATCCACTCCGGATGCCACGGCACCTGCGTTCTCGAAGGCGGCATGTATCCACGGGACCTTCCAGGAGGTTTCGGGATATCCTGTGGTCATGACCTCAAGGCATCCTGTAGCATTCGCCACTATGGTGTTGGGGCCTGCTTCCTGCAGTATCATCCTGACCGCTGTGGCCATTCCGCAGCCAGCGCATCCCCTGTGTCCTGATACGAACAGTTCGTCACTTGCCATCTTATTCACCTCCTAGAAGTTCGGTCCTGAGATTCACCCAGTTGACCTCCTGTTCCACCTTTCCGTCTTTCAGAGCTTTCTGCGCCTTCTCTGCCATGTCGTCGAAGTCCTTGAAGGTTATGTCCCTTCCTCCGAGGCCGATGATGAAGTCCATGAGAAGCGGCCTGTCGCTGACATTGGCCAGGGCCGAAGATATATCGGCGAAGACCGGACCTGAGAGGCCCTGTGAAACGGCCCTGTCAAGTATTGCAAGCACCTTTGCCTTGGATGCCACCTCTCTTATCCTCTCGAAGGGGAACGGGCGGAAGACCACCATCTTGGCAACCCCTGCCTTTATTCCTCTCTCCCTGAGCCTGTCCACCGCGGCCCTTGCGGTTCCGCTGACCGAGCCCATTGTTATGAAGATGATGTCCGCATCATCGGTCCTGTACTCGCTGACCTGCTCGTACTTCCTTCCGAACTTCTCCTCGAACTGTGCGAAGACCTCATCTATGACCTCTCTCGCCCTCTCCATCGCTTCCCACTGCGCGTACTTGAACTCTGTGTAGTGGGCAGGCGTTCCGAAGGAGCCGAAGGTCATGGGCTTGTTTACATCCAGCGTGTACACCGGCTCATAGGGGGGCAGGAACTCGTCCACCTCTTCCTGAAGCGGGACATCCACACCTTCCATCGTGTGGGTCAGAACAAAGGCATCAAGCCCAACCATCGCAGGAAGGAGAACCCTGTGGTCCTCGGCGATCTTGAAGGCCATGAGCATCAGGTCCAGTGAGGCTTGATTATTCTCGGCGTAGAACTGAAGCCAACCGGAATCCCTCTCTGCCATGGTGTCCGAGTGGTCGGCCCAGATGTTTATGGGCGCTGAAAGAGCCCTGTTACCTATTGCGGCCACTATGGGCAGCCTCATTCCCGAGGCTATGAAGAGCATCTCGCTCATGAGTTTGAGGCCCTGTGATGCCGTCGCAGTGGCCACCCTTGCACCTGCTGCGCTCGCACCTATCGCAGCGCTCATAGCGCTGTGCTCGGATTCCGTGAGAAGCAGTTCAGCATCCATCTCTCCGTTGGCTACATACTGTGATATCTGCTCGGGAAAGAGCGTTGACGGCGTTATCGGATATGCGGGGACGACATCCACCCTTGCCAGCTTTGCCGCAACAGCAGTTGCGAAGTTTCCCTTTACGACCTGTTTTACTCCCATGCTATCACTTCTCCTCCGGAACCATGGCGAGCGCGTCCTTCAGGTTCACATTCTTGTTCGCAAGGCATTCCTGCACGCATATCCCGCAGCCCTTGCAGTAGTCGTAGTCTATCACTATCGGTTTCTTCTCCTTCGGGTCCGCGGGTTCTATCGCGCTGTCCGGGCAGTACTGCCAGCACATATTGCAGAATATGCAGTTCTCGGGCGTGAGCACCGGCTTCATCGTCCTCCATGAACCTGTCTTGTAGTTCAGGGAACTTCCGGGCTCAGTATTTACCGCTCCAAGCGTTATCTTATCCATCTTCATACCCCCTTGACTCTTTCATACGCGGCCTTGACCGCAGCGACATTCTCATCTCTCTTGGCGGGCGAAAGCTCGTACACTGCCTTCACCGCAGCGTCCAGCGATATAGTGCCCGTTGCCCTGACGAAAGCCCCGATTATAGCGGTGTTCACTATCGGGTTCGTCTGTGTTCCCAGCCTGTTCTCGAGCGCTATTCCGGTTGCATCTATTGTATATACCTTCGCATCGCCGAAATCCAGCTCGGACGGCTCCTTCTTCGTGTTCACCAGGACTATGCCGCCGGGCTTCAGCCCTCCTTTCACATTCGCTTCTTTGACCTCCAGAAGGCTCGGGTCCTGTATGATGACAGCATCCGGCTCGTATATCTGGAACTTTATGTCTATGGGCTTCTCATCTATCCTCAGGAATGCCGCTACCGGCGCTCCCCTGCGCTCCACACCGAATATGGGAAATGCCTGCGAGTACTTCCCTTCGGAGTATGCCGCGGCAGCGAGGATGTTCGCCGCAGTGACGGCTCCCTGACCGCCTCTTCCGTGAAATCTTGCCTCGTACATGATATGCCTCCATTGGCTTTTAGATACCAACAGAATAAGATGAAGATAAAGGTTGTGGGGAAAGTCTTTAAAACTCATTTGTAATATATAACAAAAATCGGATCTTTTAAATAGGCTAGCGTAGCATCAAACCCTATGTCGACTATGACATTTCCTTGATCGTATCCACGCACCAGCCAGACATAATTCGGCATGTTTTTGATAAGAAACTCTTTTTTTGAAATATTTCCATCTGTATCGTATACTATTTTTACAGGATCTTTTTTCAAGACAGACTCTTTAAATTTACGGTTATCAAACAAAGCAATCTCTGGGATAAGTTCCATTTTTTCAAGAATTAAAGAGCTTTTTTTGAAATTTTTATAAAGATCCTTAAACGTGCCTCGTATTTTTGGATAGATTGGAATTACTAGTGCATATAACCTGATAGATTCATATCCCCAGGAGTTCCACTCGTAGTTCCATGTATAGAAATTATCATTACTATCTACTTTTGCATACATCCCAACCTGATCGTCATGGACATAAATATTTACCAATTCTCTGGTTTTTTTATTTATCTTATATCCTGATATTACTACAGCATGATATTGACTTACATGCATATCTTTCTTTTTTAATTCTAATGAAGCCAGTATTGGTATTCCTTCCCGAACATATGCTTTGACAATATCC
>JALTFR010000035.1 GCA_027006785.1 Thermoplasmata archaeon
GAAGATACTCGCCAGAGCATCTGGATTGAAAGAAGTGGAGGTCGGTCAGATAGTTACGCCGAAGCCTGATTGGGTCATGAGCCACGACAACGCTGCTGCAATATCGAAGACATTCAAAAAGATAGGCGTGGAGAAGGTATGGGACCCTGAAAAGATAGTGATAATACTGGACCATGTTGTCCCTCCTTCAACACCTGAATATGCGCAGAACCACCTGGACATAAGGAAGTTCGTTGAGGAGCAGGGAATAAAGTACTTTCACGGCCTGAACGCAGGGATATGCCATCAGGTCATGGCAGAGAGAGGGCATGATTTACCCGGCTTTCTGATACTGGGTTCGGACTCACACACACCCACAGCAGGGGCGTTTAATGCCTTTGCGGCGGGTATAGGAAGGAGCGAGGTGGCATCCATATGGGCCACAGGGCATCTCTGGCTCAGGGTGCCGGAGAGTTTTGAGATACTCGTCAATGGAAGGATGCCGAAAGGAGTGTATGCCAAGGACCTCGCCCTCCACATCATAGGAGACATAAGGGCCGATGGCGCCAACTACATGAGCGTTGAGTTCAGAGGGGAGACGATAAGCGAGATGACGATGGCATCCAGAATGGTCCTTACCAATCTTGCTGCCGAGATGGGAGCGAAAGCAGGGATAATGGATTACGATGAGAATACCGAGCGATTCCTTAAAGGCAGAGCATTAAAGCCATACACGCCTGTGAAGCCGGATGAGGATGCGGAGTATCAGAAGAGGAAGGAGTATGATGCTGAGGATTTAGTGCCTAAGATTGCTTTTCCGCACACAGTTGACAATGTGTATGACATAGATAAGGCAGAGGACATAGATGTGAATCAGGTGTTTCTGGGAACATGCACCAACGGAAGGCTTGAGGATTTGAGAGTAGCGGCATCCATACTGAAGGGAAAGAAGGTGCATCCCAAGGTCAGGATGCTCGTATTTCCGGCATCTTGGGAAGTTTATATGGATGCATTGAAGGAGGGCATACTGGAGACATTCATAAGGGCAGGCGCTCTTGTGATGAACCCAGGTTGCGGGCCGTGTCTGGGGGCGCATGAAGGCGTTTTAGCCCCTGGAGAAAGGTGCCTGAGCACCGCGAACCGCAACTTCAAGGGGAGGATGGGTTCCAAGGAAGCGGAGATATACCTAGGTTCACCTGCAACCGCAGCAGCGACAGCGATAAAAGGAAAGATATCTGACCCGAGGGAGGTGTTATGATGGGAATCGCTCACAAGTATGGGGATGATGTGAACACGGATGTGATATATCCTGGAAGGTACACATACAAGCAGTTGAGCCCTGAGGAGATGGCGCAGCATGCCATGGAAGATTTGGACCCTGATTTCGTGAAGAAATTGAAGCCCGGCGACTATGTTGTGGCGGGAAAGAACTTCGGGATGGGGTCCAGCAGAGAGCAGGCCGCTGCATGCATGAAATACGCGGGGATAAAGGCGATAATCGCAAAGTCATTTGCCCGTATATATTACAGGAACGCCATAAACTTCGGACTGCCGGCGATAACCATAGACACCGACAGTATAGACGACGGCGACGAGATAGAGGTTGACCTTGAGAAAGGGGTTGTGATAAACCACACCAAGGGCGAGGAGTATAGGTTCCCGCCGTTCCCTGAGAATGTGATAAAGATAATAGAGGCAGGCGGGCTGATAGAGTATGTGAAGAAGGATATTGGCAAACAGGAGTGATAATCGCTCATTCTATTTTTTTATGAATTTTAACTCGCAGAACGCTTCACAAGCTCACCAGGAGTTGTTCAGGAGAATATTCTATGATATCTTTTTTATATAATATATATTGT
>JALTFR010000036.1 GCA_027006785.1 Thermoplasmata archaeon
TAGAGCCCATATTCTTCCGCTCATTCTACTACTGCGACAAGTGCAGGGCCATAGTGAGCGACAAAATATGCCCGCACGAGGGCTCCGAGCACCAGATAAACTTCTCAGGAACTGCCATAAGGCAGATACTCATGGATGGAAAGAGGCCGCCCGAGGACATGATGAGGCCCGAGGTAGCGGATGCCATACTGAGCTTTGAGAATCCACTGGTGGACTGATGATACTTCACCACTGGGACACTGACGGCATATGCTCCGCATCGCTGCTGATGGAGAGGTTCGGAAAGGATAAGAACTTCACCCCCAAGATAGGGAACTACATACTGGATGAGGAAGACCTGAATGCCATACGGAAATACGATAGCATAACCGTTGTTGACATGAACCTTGGTAATGCATCGGATATCTGCGGCTTTGCTGAGCTCACGATATACGACCACCACATAGCGAAGAAGGTGGACTGCGCAAAGGCACACATAAACCCGTATCTGAACGGTGAAACCTATCCATCGGCAACCCTTGTCGTTCAGGAGAATCTGGGACTTCCATTGGACCACCGCGTCATACTGGGCATGGTGGGCGATGTAGGAAAAAAGATAATGGAGAGGCCGCAGTCCCATATCGTCGAGAAATACCTGAAGGATAGCGGGCGAAGCTTTGAGGATATAGAGAGAGCAGTGCTCCTTCTCGATTCCAGTTACAAGATGTTCAACAGGAAAGAGGTCCTTGAGAATGTCTTCATAGCAGATGACCTTGATGCCATATTGAACAGCGACAGGCTGAACAGGAACGAGGAGGTCCTTGAAAAAGAGATAGAGGAAATGGTCTCTAGGGCCGAAGATGTGGGGAAGATAACTGTCCTGAAGATGAGGACCGAGCACCACATAATATCAGCAGTTGCAAGAAAGATAGCTTGGGGCATGGGAAAGACCGCTCTGGTACTGAATGAGAAATCGGACCGGGACGAAATATATCTCAGGAGCCCTGATATGGATGTTTCGAGGTTCATAGACATGGCAAAGAGCAGAGGGTACAATGCAGGTGGAAAGAGGGAGGTCGTCGGCATGGTGCTTCCGAAAGGTGAAGGCGAAACATTCTTCAATGAGATAATGGAGGAATTGAGATGACGAACTACATAGTGTCCGGTCTGGAGCGCTCCGGTACATCCATGATGATGCAGATACTCCTTCACGGAGGCATGGATATCGCGTTCGACGAGAAGAGAAAGCCGGATGAGAACAACCCGAAGGGATATTTCGAACTCGAGGGTGGAAAGGTCATTAACAGACTCATGGATAGCACATTTCCCATGGAGAACTACAATGGCAGGGCGATAAAGGTAACCGCATACGGCCTTAAATTCCTTCCGCCCGGGGATTACAGGATAATCTACATGACCAGGGACATAGACGAGATACTGGCATCCATGGCAAAGATGTCCGGAGACCTCAGTGTTCTGGAGGAAAAGGAGATATTCGAGAAACTGAACATGCAGTCCATGAGGATGCTTAAGGAAAAGGGCATACCGCACATAATCGTGAAATACAACGATGTGCTTAAGGATGCCAGAAAGGAAATAGAGAGGGTCAATGAGTTCCTCGGCGGAGTTCTCGATGTTGATAAGGCCATGAATGCCGTTGACCCCTCGCTTTACAGGAACAGAAAGAGGTGAAAAAATGAGCAAAGGAGTGACAGTATGGTTCACAGGTCTTCCGTGCTGCGGAAAGACCACAATAGCCAGAGAGTTGAAGAAAAGGTTAGACGAAAATGGATACGATGTAGAACTTCTAGACGGAGACACTGTTCGTGATTTCATAAGGAACAGGGATTTCTCCAAGGAAGGAAGGAACAAGCACCTGAGGTACATAGCCCTCATGGCCCGGCTGCTCTCGAAGAGAGGTGTCATAGTCCTGTGCACATTCGTCAGCCCTTACAGGGAGAACAGGGACTTCGCAAGGTCAATAAACGATGATTTCCTCGAGGTCTTCGTGAAGGCACCGCTGGATGTCTGCATAGAGAGGGATGTCAAAGGAATGTACAAAAAGGCCCTGGCCGGAGAGATAAAGGGATTCACAGGGATTGACGACCCGTATGAAGAGCCTGAGAACCCCGAACTGATAGTGGAGACCGATAAGGAAGAACTGGACGAGAGCGTCAAAAAGGTCATGGATCTCCTGAAAGAGAGGGGATATGTGGAGTAAGGACCTAAAGATAAAGAGATGGCTTTTCCTCGCCTCTCTTCTAATCCTCTTAATTTTCTATATCATTCCAGCACCGGAGGGGCTGACATACGAAGGGAAGATGATGATAGGGGTCATGGTGTTCGCCGTGTTCCTCTTCGTTACCGAGGCGCTCCCTCTCGGAATGTCGGGGATACTGATAATGATAATCCCCCCTCTGCTGGGCATATTCAATTACACCGAGGTCTTCTCGTTCTTCGGCAATGAGGCCATATTCATACTTATAAGCGCCTTCATACTGGCCGCCGGCTTCCAGAAGAGCGGGCTTCACCTCCGCTTTTCATTCTCGCTTCTCAGGCATTTCGGCTCATCACGCAGACTGTTCATACTCGGCATACTTCTCCTCGGGGCCTTTCTTTCATTCCTCATGTCAGAGCACGCTGTGGTTGCCCTTCTTATACCGGTCGTCGTGGTTTCGATATCCTCCGCGTTCGAGGACGAGAACCTCAGAAAAGGAGGGATGATAGCCCTCGCTTACGGGGCATCGGTAGGCAGCATAGGCACGCTGCTCGGCGGCGCGAGGAATCCCTATGCGATAAGCTTCATAGCAGAGAACACAGGGGTGAACGTAACATTCCTTCAATGGAGCCTTATGGCGCTCCCTGTGGTTCTGATAATGATGCCTGTGGTCTGGGTCATACTAACGCTCATGTTTCCCATGAAGAAGGAGAAGATAAAGGTGCGGGAGGCAAAGAAAGGGAGGCTGAGCGCGGACGAGATGAAGGCCGGCGGAGTCCTTGCTGCGACTATAATCCTTCTTCTAACAGTAGGGTGGGTCGGGACAGCCATAATCACGATAATCGGAGCGACCGCCATGTTCCTTTCAGGAGTTATAAACTGGAAGGATGTGGAGAAGGCGATACCCTGGGGGGTGCTTCTTCTATACGGTGGTGCGATAACCCTTGGAAAAGGACTTCTGGAAACCGGAGCGACCACATGGATGGCCGATGAGATAATAGCCATCATCGGCTCTGAGCCTGCGATACTGCTTCTTGCGGTGATTGCGATAACCGTGCTCTTCACAGAGTTCATGAGCAACACCGCTGCCGTGGCCCTCATGCTTCCCATCGGCATGGGCCTCTCATCTGCTGTGACAGGCCTTGACCCGATAGCAACATCCATGGCGATAGCACTCTCCGGAGGCTTCGCATTCACCCTTCTCGTTGGAAACCCGGGAAACATGATAACATACAGCACAGGATACTACAGGCAGAAGGACCTGCTTCGCGTGGGGATATTCGCTGACATAATCGGAATAGCCGTGATATACGCCGTCGCTATGACGGTCTGGAAGTTCATGGGGGTGTGGTAATGATAAGGTGCCTCATACCGATAACTCAGGAAAAAAGGAACGAGAACTCGCTGAAAAGGTCGTGCATAATATGTGACAGGATACACCTGCTCTATGTGGTGGACACAGAGATACTGGAAAGAATGGAAAGGGAGAGCGCATATGTGCTGAACTCGGATATGCTGGATGCGCTCCGACAGACGCTCGTGGAATCGCAGAGAAGAGAGGCCGAGAGCATCGTTGAAGATATGAAGTGCAAGGATAAGGTAAAACTGCATTTTGAGGTCGGGGATCATCTGGACTTAGTAGAAAAGTACTCGCTCCGCCTCAATGCAGGGTTGATAATGACGGATTCCTTCGAAAGAGTAATGCTTGGAATGAAAGTACCCCTGTGGGTCGATAGAGGAAATAGGATTGAAAATGCCATCTTCATAATAGATAATGCTACCAGAGTAAAGCGGCTTGAGAAGAGCGTAAAATTCGCAGATGCGTTGTGTAAAAGGCTTGAATGCGATATCTCTCTTAAGTTCTCAGGCGACATATCTCAAAAGCAGATATTTACAGAATACAAAAAAACAGAAAAGACTTCTTCTGATCTAATCATATATCAGAATAGTAAAAATAAGCCAGAAAAGAATTGCTCTTTCTTAGTGACTGGATGTGATGCTTTACCGTAAAATTTCCTTATAAACAGAAAATAAGACTTTCTCCTGCGCTTCCCAGTTGTAGCCACTTTTTGCGGCCTTAAGAGCATTTCTTCCCATATTCTCTATCTCATCTGGATTTTTAGCCAAAAAATCTACAGCTTTTTTTATCCCACTCAAATTTGGTTCAGTAACAAAGCCACATTTCAATTCTTTTACAAGTTTTCCCACATATGTCCCTTCAGAAGCCAATAAAGCTCTACCTGCAACAACAGCTTCAAAGAATTTATTTGGAGATCCAATTCTCGTCAGCGGATGCTTTGGGTCGAACATACAGTAGACTATGTCAGTTTTTAATGTAAGTTTTATAACTTCATCCATCGGTACTCTGCCGACAAAGTCTATATTTTTAATGTGCTTTACTCTCTCTTCAATCTCACTGGAAAGTGGCCCTGCTCCACCTATTAAAGCTTTTATATCTTCTCTTCCTTTTACTGCTTCAATCAGTTCAAGAACCATCCTGTTTTCCCGTAATTTTCCAAGATATATTATAATCGGGACTTCGTTGTGTGTTGGCACATACTCATCTGTGAGCATCTTCTTTGCATTCTTTACAATTTTTATTTTATTTTTAGAATATCCTAAAGATGCAAAGTAGTCTCTGTACCCTTCATCAACCGTGATGAACGCATCTATTTTCTTTATAAGTTTCTTTTCAAGTTTCTCAAATCTTTTAATGAGAAATTTCGGAACGTCCCCCTCAATCATATATGTCCATACTTCGGCTGCATCATAAATAAGTTTTATATTATATCTATCTTTAAGCATTACACCAATTGGCAATGTATCTAGATCGTGACAGTGAACCACTTGAAACGGGTTCTCTTCATATATTTTACATGCGACCTTATATGCCTCTTTCCACCAGAATCTCAGCCTGAAAATGTCATAAGGTATAAGACGCATAATAAAATTGTTTTTAACTCTAATAACATCTATTCCATAGACAGTTTCCCTTTCCTTTCTGTCTCCATCTCGATCCCATTCTATAAGAGAAACATCATACTTTTTAAGAAGACTTTCGGTTTCACTTCGGACTCGTGGGTCATATCTAGTATCATGTGTTCGAAACATCAGGACTCTTGTCTTTTTTTCCATCGGGTACCCCACACATTAACAATATATATGTTTTGCCAAGAGGAAATATTGGATTTTCACATTCAATATATATTATTAGATATTTGATATCTTATGTAACAAAAGTTAAATATCGACAGAACTTCTCGACATTCATGACTCCAGAAAAAAGATTCGAAATTGAGAGTAAAAAGGGAAAGCTGGGAGTTCTTATCGTCGGCCTTGATGGGGCGGTAAGCACAACATTCATGGCTGGCGTCGAACTCATTCGCAGAGGCCTGAAAAAACCATATGGCTCGGTCACACAGATGCAGACAATCCGCCTCGGAAAGAGGAACGAGAACAGACATCCACTGATAAAAGATTTCGTCCCTCTAGCCGATCTGGACGACCTTGTATTCGGTGGATGGGACATATTCAACATGAATGCCTACGAAGGTGCGAAGAAGGCTGGTGTGCTCAGCATGGAAGATATCAACATGGTCCGTGATTTCCTGGAAGGTATAGAGCCAATGCCCGCTGTTTTCAACCAGTATTATGTGAAAAAACTACACGGTGAAAGGGTGAAGGACTGGGGAAACAAGATGGAAATGGCGAAAGAGGTAATGAAGGACATAGAGAGATTCAAAAAGGAAAAAGGCGTTGACAGGCTTGTCGTCGTGTGGGCGGCCAGTACGGAGATATACATACCGCCGAGCGAAGTGCATCTCAATCTGGAGAACTTCGAAAAAGGCCTGGAAGAGAGCCATAAAGACATATCTCCCAGTATGATTTATGCCTATGCC
>JALTFR010000037.1 GCA_027006785.1 Thermoplasmata archaeon
ATCCCGCCCGGTCCACGACCGAGCGCAGCGAGGGAGTGGACCGGGCGGGATTTGAACCCGCGGCCTCTACCTTGCAAGGGTAGCGATCTTCCAGCTGATCTACCGGCCCATGTTGCGTACATTGGTAATAGGTTTTCGTGAGCGAGCAGGCGAACCCGATTTTCTTTCCCATCCGGTGGCTTTCTTTGGAGGGTGAGCCAGAGGAGCGAATGTAAAGAAAGGGCCCGCAGATGATCTACCGGCCCATGTGATTGCGAACCATTAAGCGGTTTTAACCTTTGCGAGCGAGCAGGCGAACCCGAGTGGAGCACAGTAACGCCTGTGCGACCAGTCGTGAGAGTGCCGTTACGCCGGCACGATTAGACCTTCCGACAGGAAGGTCGTATTCTTTCCCATCCGCAGACTTCCTGCGGAAGTCCCGCACTCGGAGGCCTTACTCCTCGTGTGGTGGCTTTCTTTGGAGGGTGAGCCAGCGGAGCGAATGTAAAGACGCTGGACCTCTTTCAGAAGTCAGCGCCTCGCCTGTCGTCTCGGAAGGGCCCGCTACAAATCCGCCTGCCAACCGTTGCGAACAATGTTCTATATGGTGCTGGACCGCCCTAAATCTGTTTTCTTTTTAATCCTTTCGGGTATCTACCATCTCGGCTCGACGACCTCCGCCTTCTTCATCTTTATCAGAAGCTCTCCGAGAGTGCGCTCTATATTGACGATATCTCCTTTTTTCAGGGAATATGTGTGTTTTCCGTCCAGAGCCATGAAATTCTCGCTGTCATCCACCATCCTGATGGTTATCAGATCCATTTTTTTCTTCGGATTAAACTTTGTCTCTTCATCGGTTTTCTCAACAGATTCTGCCGGAGCTTCCTCCGAAATCTGGCTATTTTCCTCTCTTTTTTCTTCCGGTTCTTCCGCTATTTGCTCCTCTACTTCTTCGGTCCTTTCCTCTTCCGCGTCATCCGTTTTCTCAAGAATGTGGGCACCATCATCAAAAATGTCCTTTTCCCCGCTTAAAAGGCTTTCTCTGTTGAACTCGACGATGTCCATTATCTCCCGGAACATCTTTACCTCTTCGGGAGTGAACTTGGCAAGGGTGACATTGGATTTCTTAGATGTCAGTTTCTTTATTGCATTTGTAAAGAGCGCCTCCATCCGCCTGTTGTATATCTTCTGATAATACTTTTTTGCTTTCTCTATCCTGTGCTCTGCAATATCCTCAGCAGCTCTGTCTCCAAGGTCTCTGGCATCCTGAACTTCACTCTCAAGTTTCCTGATGTATTCCCTGATATCACTGTAAAAGCTCTTCTCCACCTCCGGAAACTTCATGCCCGCAAGGGCGATCAAATCGCTCATATTCAGTTTTCCCATCCTTCATCCTCCTATATATCAAAAAGCACCCTTATCTCAGCTCTTTCAGGGTCAACCTTCAGCATGTGGTACGTAACCGCCTTTATTTCCATGTGCATGCCGTGCTTTTTCGGCACATAGGTCTCTCCGAATGCTCTTGCAATCAGATTGAGCTTCTCCTTCTTCTCTATTTTTACATCAAAGTCGCAAAGAAATACATGTTCGGCATCGAAAGCATACAGAAGTTCGGAGAGCCAGTCAACAAGAAGGCCATCCCACTCCTCATTGTCCACGACGACTATCATCTCTCCCTTCCTCTCACACTTCCCGGTATCGCCGATAAGAGAGAACATCCCGAGTGCGGCCTCTTTGAATGCCTCTTCTATGCTGTCCCCCCATGCATGGATGCCGACGTCGGCAGTGTGGTCTATCAGCTCGAAACCGCTCATCGTAAAGGTAATCATCGGGTGTTAAAAAAGGTTTAGGAGGGTGATACGTTCAGGACATCCACTGTCTCGGATGGCTTTGGCATCATGCTTGACAGCTTTTTCAGAAGCCTGTCCTTGTTTTCGCCCACGAGCGCATGCTTAAGAACCTCACCCATGGTGTTTACCGGTATTATCTCCACCTTTCCGCTGTATTTCTCATCGAGAAGCACGTCCCTCAGGTTGGCGCTCGGTATTATGACCTTCTTGAGTCCTGCCGCGGCTGCAGCCTCTATCTTCGCCGACACAGCACCCACCGGGAGCACCTGCCCCCTTACGCTGAGCGAGCCGGTCATCGCAAGACTCTGATCCACAGGAACGTTCTCCAGAGCCGAGACCACTGCGGTCGCCACAGATATGGATGCACTGTCCCCCTCAACTCCTTCGTATGTGCCTATGAACTGGATGTGTATGTCGTGGTTGCTTATGTCCTGACCCGTGAACTTCTTTATCACGGCCGAGACATTCTCCACCGCTTCCTTGGCTATCTCGCCCAGTTTTCCCGTGGCAATTATGCGCCCGCCCGACCTTGTCTGTGCAGGCGTCACTTCTGCAACAATGGGGAGAACTATGCCCGAATAATCGGATACCCCGGATTCTCCACCTATAGCGGCCAGACCGTTGACCACGCCTACCACCGCTCCTTTGTTCATGAATGTGCTGTAGTCCTTCTTTATCTCAAGATACCTGTCCGCAATCTGCTGTTCAAGGGAGCGTGCATTGTCCTTGGCCATCCTCACATGCTCGGCGGTTACGAGGGATGCCTTCTTTGTTATAGCAACATCTCCTGCAATCCTGACAAGGCCTCCGAGCTCCCTGAGCCTGAGCGTGAGCTTGCCCCTTCTACCGGAGCGCCTCTGCGCCTCCTTGAGAACCTCTGCCACGGCACCCTTTGTGAAGTGTGGTATCTTACCGTCCTTCTTCACCTCCTGTGCAACGAACCTGATGAGCTTCCTGCGGTTCTCAGACGTGTCATCCATCACCACGTTCATGTAGACCTCGTATCCGTAGCCCCTTATCCTCGATCGGAGCGCGGGGTGCATTCCCTCTATGGCATCGAGGTTTCCAGCAGCAACGAGAACGAAGTCAGTCGGTACTGGCTGTGTTTTGACCATTGCACCTGCGGACCTCTCGCTCTGCCCGAATATGGGGAACTTCCTCTCCTGGAGCGCTGTCAGAAGGCTCTGCTGGGACTCCATCTTCAGCATGTTTATCTCGTCTATGAAGAGGACGCCTCCGTTGGCCTTGTGTATTGCCCCTGCCTCGACCCTCTGATGTGCAGGCGTTTCAAGCCCTCCTGACTGGAACGGGTCATGCCTCACATCTCCGAGCAAGGCCCCTGCATGGCTTCCAGTGGCATCCACGAAAGGCGGCTTTTCACCGGGTTCGTGGGATACCAGCAATTTCGGGACATCCTCGTCGTCCCTGCTCATTCCGGGATAGGAACGGGTGGCCATGAAAAAGAGGGCTGCGATGAGCATTCCGGTGAGAAGGAGCATCGGGTCCCCGTATATCATGAAGGCCACGGCTGCGAATCCGATTATCATTATGAGAATGAAGGTCATGGTCTGGGAGCGCTGTGCGCGCCTTTCGGCGGCCTGCTTCTTGTGCTTCTCCACGATGAGCTTTCCCCTTCCGGCAGGAACGGTCCTTATGAGCGGTTCGTTCGGGTCATCCGGGTTCGGATATACCAGTATGTCCTGTAGTTTCTGGGTTGGAAGGAAATCCACCATTGACTGTGCGAGCATGGACTTTCCCGTGCCGGGCTCCCCGATGAGCATCACATGCCGCTTCTGCTTTGCGGCCTTCTTGACTATCTCAACGGCCCTGTCCTGCCCTATGACCTGATCGACCAGTTTCTCAGGTATCTTTATGTCTGCGGTGGTCTCGAAGTTCTCTCCTTCTATCCACTCTTCAACAGGTGGAAGTTCAGTATCCGGCATTATCTTCACCATTGTGAATATACTCTATACTTCTTAGGGGTAAATAAAGGTTTAGATACATACTTGGAGCCCACGTGCCCTATGAATTGTAGAAAAGTTTATTTATTACTTTGATATACATTCTTTCATGTCACAGAACCCGTGGGTTGCAATCCTGAAAGGCGGAGGGGCCATGACCGGCACACTCATTCTCATACTGTATGGTCTGAGCGCCTATTTCTACCGTGACATGAACAATATGCTGGAGTACTTCTTCGGAACAGTCTTTTTCGCAGGGATATACATGCTGATACTGAGCGCAGTAGTTCATATGCACATACACCGCAAAGAAACGGCTGCAGGCTCAATAGCACTGAATGTCGTGTCTGCAGGAACATATATCAACCGGCAGGCGGTAGTGGGATCCAATGAGGTGAGGATGGAAGGGAAATATGAAAGAGGCGTAAGAGAATCGGCATTCGTGATATATGGGTATTTAACAGGGATACTCTGCTTTTTCATAGGCATGTTCGGTGTGGTATCTCTGATATCTTAGCCAGAAATGGTATGAAAACTAATTATATCCCGTTCTATTCGCACATCCATGCCCTCACGCGGCGAACTGATAATGGAAAGGCTGATACCGTACCACGACGGAAAGTTCGTGGGCCTGAACTACGAGAATGTCTTTCATCTGACCATAGCTGTGATACTGTCGGCGCAGTCCACGGATGTCGCTGTTAACAAGGCCACACCTGCTTTTTTCGAGCGATTTCCCGATGCGAAGGCCCTTGCAGAGGCGGATGTTGAGGAAGTGAAGGAATACATCAAGAGCATAGGGCTTTACAACACCAAGGCGAGGAACATCGTGGCTCTTTCCCGAATTTTGGTGGAGAAGTATGGCGGAATGGTTCCAAACACCATGGAGGAACTGACGGCCCTGCCCGGCATAGGAAGGAAGACTGCCAACATAATCCTGTCCGTCGGGTTCGATAGGACGGTGGGTATAGCGGTGGACACCCATGTCTTCAGGATATCACACAGAACAGGGCTCTCTCAGGGTAAGACGCCTAATGCGGTCGAAAAGGACCTTCTGAGAGAGATCCCGAGAAAGTACTGGAAGTACGCAAACCATATACTCGTGACGCACGGAAGGAACATCTGCACCGCTCGCAAACCCCTCTGCACTCAGTGTCCCATAGAGGACCTTTGCGAGAAGAATGGTGTTAGGGGAAAAGATTAAAAAACCTTTATCCGATACATTTGCAGGTGATGATTTGAAGGTCGGAATAAGATTCGTGGCTTTGCTCTTTGTCGCCATGATGCTTTCAGGTACTCTCATGGCATCAGCGGCCTCTGGCGGAGGCTGGCCAATGTATCGCGGAGATATATATGGGAGAGCTCAGAGCCCGTATGATGTGAGTTCAAATCCCGGAGATGTGGTGTATCACCACTTTCCCTATGGGGAACCGGTGGGCGCTCCCATAGTGTCCCCTGACGGCACGGTGATACTCTCGACCAACGCAGGGCTGGAGGCTATAAAGGACGGGAAGAAGGTCTGGAACTTCACATATCCCTATGTAGTCCAGAACCCCGGTTCATATGTATCTGCCAGCCCGCCTGCCATGGATAAGTACGGGAACATATACGTCGGCGCTCTCCAGGAGCAGAAGCTCTATGCATTCAAGCCTGACGGAGAGGATAAGTGGGTCGTGAACTGGACATACGACACTGGAAATTATCAGGGTTTTTCGTCGTTCCTGCCGGACAACAACGGCCACATATTCTACGGAAGCGACTGGGAGATGGTGGCGCTGACGACATCTGGTGAAAGGATGTGGAACATAACAGGCAAACAACCATACTTCTCCATAAGGCCATCTGTGTATGGCAGCACGGTCTATTTCGCCAAGAGATGGAGCGGGAGCTTCGCCGACAGGTCGCAGCTATATGCGGTCGATATTCCAACAGGTAGGGTGCTCTGGAACTGGAGCCTGCCTGAAAAGGAGAGATCCATAGTCTCCACACCTCTTGTATCTCCCAACGGCACAGTATATGTCCTTGCGGACAGCGGCATACTGTATGGCATCCGTGACAACAGCACCGTAATGAGCTACAGGGTCGGTTCCCCCGGCTCTCTGGCCATGGACAAAGAGGGAAACCTGTATGTCAGCGGAGGGAACAGCATCTATGTATGGTATTCCAATGGAACATTCAGCAGGAAAATGGATTTCCCTCTCGCCGTGGGCCCATTCGCTCTTGACACCCGGGGAAACATCGTGGCACTGATGTGGAATACGAGCGCCAGTAAAATAGATCTGGCGTCCATCATCCCTGAGGGGCAGATGAGGTGGAACATCAGCATCGCAGCAACTGACCAGAACCCATTCGAAGCTGTCATAGGCCCGGATGGGACGATATATGTGGCCATAGACTATTACGGAGAGCTGTATGCTATAGGTAATGCACCATCTGACAGCGGAGGCAACGACAGCGGAGGAGATACCGGAGGTGACGGCGCGAGTGATGGAACAAATGGCAATGACAGCGGAGGAGACACAGGTGGCGGAACGGATGGCAGCACAGGCAGCGGAAATAAGGTCCCCGGCTTTGAAGCGGCTCTGATGCTCTCATCACTTGCGGCAGTGTTCCTTCTGAGAAGAAGGCGCTGAAACCAATTTCATCCCTATTTTCCCCTCTTTGTGAGAAAGATATATAAATGGCCATCTTTTCTTCCCTTCCTGGTGATCATATGAAAAGGAAGGCGATCGTTGTCATCATTTCCCTGGCCGTACTGGCAACACTTTTGCCGGCCACGGACGCGTCTACCGCCATATATGGTATATATCCATCACAGGGTAGCACGCTCAATGGGAATGTGATGTTCGTTGTGAATGTGAGCTCAGATGTGGACCAGATAGACATGTATTTCGATGGAGAATACATCGGCATGATGGATCTCATCCTCAGCACATCGGGAGTAAGTATGTATGGATATCCCCTGAACACCAGCCATTTTTCGGACGGTGCCCACATCATAAGGTATGATGTAAAGGATACCGATACGAGTGAAGTGACATCAAAGAGCTATCAGTACATCTTCGACAACAGCGCTCCGGATGTCCGTAACATCACCGTGCATTATCCGTCGGGCCATGAGGCCCTTTCCTACGACCCTGTCTACATAACGGCGGAGATATCGGACATGTCCGGCGTTAACGAAACATCCATTTCACTCAATTCCACGGCTCTGGGAATTGATAATGAAAGGATGTACGATGACGGGCAGCACAACGACGGTGCCTCAGGGGACGGCATCTATGGAACAGAACTTCTCTACCCATCCAATGATACGGGCAGGTATTACATCAACCTCACCCTCTCCGATGTGCTCGGCAATCCCGCCCGGAAGTGGGTGGAACTGGACATAGACCGGACGCTTCCATCTGTGATATCGGGCAGGGTGGTGTATCCATCAGGACAGACATATCTGAAAAAGGGCGATGAGTTCAGGGTCATCGCAGAGGTGAGGGATAACACATCGTCCGTCGGTGGCATGCGCTCTGTATGGATGGACTGCGCTTCCATATCCGATCCAGGTCTGGTGAGCCTCTTCGACGATGGCATGCACATGGACGGAAGGGCAGATGACGGGATATACGGCAGCGATGTGCTGGTGGTGAGCGCGGACTCTGACGGCCAGAAGCCCATAATCATAAACGGCGAGGACATTGCAGGGAACACAGCGATGCTGTCCATATCCGCGAATCTGGATGCAACGCCACCATCTCTTTCTTCGCCCCAGGTCATTTATCCTTCGGGCCAGTCATGGGCGGAGGATGGCCAGACCGTCAGGTTCAGCGTCAATGCGAGCGATAGCGCTTCCTCGATATCAAGGGTGCTTCTGGACGCATCCAGCATAGGGGGTCCATCATCCGAGGAGATGACGCTTTCCGGGCAGAGCTATGTCTCCGGTGAGATAACGGTTCAGAGCGGGCTCTATACCGGAGCGCTCCGCGTATCCATAACAGCCTTCGACGCTGCGGGGAACAGCGCTGAGACATACATCAATGTCGTTCTCAACAACACGGTTCCGGACAATGGCGAAGATAATGAGGAGGATGATGGCAACGACGGCAACACCAGCAACCCGGCACCCGAAAGAACACCTCCCAGCATAGATATCCTGTCTATCAGGGACGGAGCGCACATCTCAGGGGAAACCACCATCACAATGGTGGTCAGCAACGATTCCTCCATTGAGAGATGCACGGCATACCTTGACGGAGAGCCACATGCAATGCAGGATCTCGGAGATGGAAGGTATTCCGTAACTCTGGATACCAATGCAATCTCGGATGGAGAGCACACCCTGAGCTTCGTTGTGCTCGATTCCGCGGGTCTGAGCGACAGCAGAGAGATAGGAATATATGTGGACAACTCCGCACCAGAGCTCAGTATCATATCCGTGCCTTCGCTGATATCGGGGAGCGCGGAGCTGATGGTGTATTCCTCCGACACCTCGGGCGTATCACAGGTGGTCGTGAACCTCGATGGCTCTGGGGATATTTCCATGGCAGATGCCGGGGACGGAAGATACATTCACTCTCTCGATTCAACGGGCCTTTCCGATGGCCTGCACACAGCGACATTCACCTCAACTGATGTCTTCGGGCATTCGGCGTCAATGTCCGTTCAGTTCCGTGTGGATAACACAGCCCCTGAGATATCTTTCACAGGCGGAGAGCACATAGACAGGAACGGAAGCGTTTCATTTCAGGTGAGCGGTGCGGAATCCGCATGGTTCAGCGTGGATGGTAGCGATTGGATGCCGGTGAATGCCAGTTCCGGAAGCATCGTGATACATCCCGGTGCCATGGTATCCGGGGAAGGAGTGCATTACATAGGCCTGAAAGCCGTTGATAAGACGGGAAACACGGCACAGAGCACGGTTTCAGTGTACATAGATTTCCCGGATGAAACAGAGGATGACACGGAAGAGAGCTCCGGAGATGCAGGGGCGGGAGCGCCTTCCGCAATGCAGGGAAGCGACTATGCGCTCCTTCTCTCGCTTCTGGTGGCAATCCTTGCCATTATGGCCCTGATGTATGCGATACGCTCCGGAAAGCGGGAGGCGAAGGTTCAGGAGAGCACCTCGCAGTCCCCGGCATCTGAAGAGCATCAAGATATCGAGGAAGCTCATGAGGATGACACCGGGTCCGAAGGGCCTTCGGAGGAACAGGACAGCAAAACCCTTTAAACACCCTTCCTTTCCCTTTTCATGCGCTCCGTGATAATGGATGCCAATGCACTGCTGATGCCGTTCCAGTTCGGATTGAACCTGGATATGGAGATAGAGTCCCTCATCGGAGAGTTCCACGGAGTGGTGCCCAGCCCGATACTGGGAGAGGTCAGGAAGAACGGGGGCAAGTGGGCGAAGGCCGCCCTTTCCTTTGCAAAGAGATACGAGGTCATGAGGACAGAGAACATGGGGGATAAGGCGGTCATAGAGCTCGCTAAGAAGATGAACGGAATAGTGGTCACCAACGATGAAGCGCTCCAGAGAAAACTGAGGTTGGAGAGAATTCCGTACATATACATGAAGAACAGAAGCAGGCTGGGAATGTGGGAGATGGGGGAGGAGAGATAAGGTTAAAAGCCCTCTTTCCATACAGCTCAATGGAGGCAGAAATTGTCCGGTAGAGTAGCGGAAATATTCGATGACGAAAGGCTCGTGCAGCGCATAAAGGATAGGTTGCCTTATCTGTTCCAACTGGCAGAACTGGAGAGTTCCAGAGCAGGAAAGATAGGGATGGAAGTGGGCTCTCTCAGAGAAAGGATACTCATAGCCCTGCTCATATACAAGTTCGGAGAGGCCAATGTCGAAACTGAAATACCGATAACAGAGGCAGAAATGGATGTCAAGGTCTTCGGAGAACCGATTTCCATAAAGACGATAACGGCAAAAAAGCTCGGTGGCGTGAAACTGATATGGACGGTGGATGCTCAGAAAGCCTCTGAATTTCGGGAGAATTATGTTCCTTCATGCGATATGCTCCTTGTCCAGATAAACTGGGGCGGAACCGGAGCGCTCTACTACATACCTGTGGAAGCGCAGAGAAAGGTCCTTGAATCTCTGGGACGGGAAAGATACATAAAACTACCAAAGCCCGGAACGAATCCCAGAGGTGTTGAGATAAGCAAAGAGGCACTTAACGCCCTGACAGAGCACGAACTGACCAGAAAGATACCTATCGAATGGGAGAAGGCAGACATCGAGTACGATGCCTATAAGAGATGGGTGGAATACTGGAGGGAAGATGATGAAAAATGAGAGAAAAGGAACCGAAACAAGCGAGTTCGGAACTCCGGGGCGGATAAATCATGACTCCAGCAAATTCTATTCTGGAAGGCTCTACGAGGATATGCCGCAGGAAAAGAAGGTGAGATACCACGAGAACGAGGTTCCCGAGGAGAATCTCGACAGGATATTCTGCAAATCCAGCGAGAAGATGGAAGAATTGCCGGATGAGAGCGTGCACCTTATGGTAACATCGCCACCGTACAATGTTGGAAAAGAGTATGATGAGGACCTGACGCTCAAAGAATATCTTGATTTCCTGAAAAGAGTGTGGGCGGAAACATACAGGGTCCTCGTTCCTGGAGGCCGTGTATGCATAAATGTGGCAAATCTTGGAAGAAAGCCATACATCCCGCTGAATTCCTTCATAACCCGCAACATGCTGGAACTCGGATTTCTGATGAGGGGGGAGATAATCTGGGACAAGGGGGCGAGCGCCAGTCCTTCGACAGCATGGGGAAGCTGGCAGTCCGCAAAGAACCCTGTGTTGAGGGATGTGCACGAGTACATAATGGTCTTCTCAAAGGACACATTCAGCAGAGGGAGCCTGAAATCCTCTGAAAGTACAATATCAAAGGAAGAATTCCTCGAATTCACAAAGAGCGTCTGGTCATTTCCTGCTGTTTCTGCCAGAAAGATAGGGCATCCCGCACCATTCCCTGTGGAACTTCCATACCGGTGCATACAGCTTTACACATTCAAAGGTGATGTCGTTCTGGACCCGTTCATGGGTAGCGGACAGACAGCCATTGCCGCAATAAAGACCGGAAGGCATTATGTCGGCTATGATGTGAGCGAGGAATATGTGGAGAGCGCACAAAAGAGGATAAAAGAGGTCCTTGTGGACATGCATTCCCCTAGCATCCTCGATTATGTTGAGGAAAGCAACGGAGAGAAAGCGATTTAAACCCTTTTCACTCCACCAAACAGCGACCATTTCCTTTTCTTCTTCCCTTTGTGTTTTTCATATTCTGAACAGTCTCCTTCAAAGTCTATGGTCTTTCCCTTCAAATCTTTTACATCAGGGTAATCGGCACCCTCTATCTGTATCTCGACCTCTCCTGGCCCTGCCACATCAACATGCTTTCCATCTGCGCTCACATCCCATATCGAGAACTCCTTTCCCTCGAATGTGGCGCTCATCCCCAGACACAGTTCACCGGACAGGATTCTGCCCCGAATGGTGACATCGAAACCGGGGATGTCGTAGACATCTATGACCTCGAATCTGGCAGGCATGATTGTCCGTCCTCCATTGATATTTCGTCTTTTTCCATTCCAAACCTCTTCAAACCCTTTTCACCCCGAACAAAGACCTTCTCTTTTTCTTCTTTTTTCCATCGGCTTGAGGCTCTGCAATCACCGCATCCCCTTCGAATACCAGCGTCTTTCCCCTGAGCGCCTTCAACCTGTCGTGATACTTCGAGCCCATCACCTTCACAGTGAGGTCGTCATTACCATTTACCTTCACCTGTATCCCGACCCTGCTTCCCTGCGGAGCGCTCCCCACGGTCTTCTTCGATATGTTTATCGCCTTTATCTCGATGCTCATGTCCTCGATACTGCATTTCATTCCCGGATAAATCGTGCCCGATACAACATCCACGAGAAGAACATTGCCGACGCCCGTTATGTAGTACGCATCCGAGACCTTCACCTCCGACTTCATGGCATTGTATGGGTTTATGATTAAAAGATTTTCGCATCCCTTTTAATACCTATCTCCATACATCAGTGTGTCCTCGCGCTCCGCATACATCTACGGGATATCCGCGGTCCTGCTCTGGTCCACGGTGGCCTCGGCATTCAAGCTCACCCTGGGATATATGGACCCCGTTTCCATGCTCTTCTTCGCATCGCTCACCAGTCTGGCGGTGCTCTTCATCGTTCTTTTAATTCAGGGCAAGATCGGGTTCGTCAGGGGTCTGGAGCGCAGTGATTATCTCCGCTATGCCCTGTTCGGCCTCCTGAACCCGTTCGTGTATTATCTCGTTCTGTTCAAGGCATATGACCTTCTTCCGGCACAGCAGGCCCAGCCGCTCAACTACACATGGCAGATAGTGCTGTCCATACTGTCCATAATCGTTCTGAAACAGAAGATGGGCTGGAAGAACGCCCTCGGAATAGGCATAAGTTTCCTTGGAATAATCGTGATATCCGGCCAGGGCTCACTGAACTTTTCGGACCCGCCCGGAGTGGCTCTGGCGCTGGGGAGCGCTCTCATATGGGCATCATTCTGGATCCTGAACCTGAGGGACGGAAGGGATGCCGTTGAAAAGCTCTTCATCTCCTTCCTCTTCGGCTCCATTTACATTTCCATGCTTTACTTCTACCTTCATCCTGAAGTTCCGCCTGTTCAGGGCATCGGGGGAGCGCTCTACATCGGCCTCTTCGAGATGGGCGTGACCTTCATACTCTGGCTCAAGGCACTTGAAAAGTCGGAGAGAACATCGCAGGTGAGCATGCTCATCTACCTCTCGCCCTTCATATCCTTCATGATAATCCATCTGACGGTCGGTGAGGAGATAACAGCCAGTACGATAATCGGTACGGTTCTCCTGATAACAGGGATTCTGGTAGGTAACACCGAAAATGTCAGGGAAGAGGCACCACTTTAGTCCCTGTGCTTCACCTCTATCTCATCGAGGTCCCACGGGACGATTGTATCCGGAAAGACCGCCTTCGCCTCTTCAAGTATGATATCTGGTTCCTCGTATCTCGGGCTTGTGTGGACGAGCGCCAGTTTCAGCACATTCGCCCTTTTCGCAAGCTCCGCGGCCTCCTTTGCGGTGCTGTGACCATATTCATCCGTCTTCTGCTTCAGAGAATAGTCCCCCGTGGCCTCGTGTATCATCAGGTCCGCACCCCTTGACGCCTCCTCAAATGAAGGGCATGGCGCCGTATCTCCGGAATACGATATCTTTATCCCCTTTCGAGGCGGTCCTAGGACCATGTCCGGCGTGAACACCTTTCCATCAACCTCAACGCTCTGGCCCTGCTGAAGCCTTCTGAAGAGCGGGCCTTCTGGAATGCCCAGTTCGAGCGCTCTCGGTTTGTTGAACTTTCCGGGCCTGTCGTTCTCCCGAAAGACATATCCGTATGCGGGCACATTGTGGCATACCTCAACTGCTTTGACCGTGTATCCCTCTCCTTCCACGACTTCGCCGGGTTCGAGGTCATGTGCGATTATGCTGTACTTCGGCTTGAAATATCCGAGATGAGTGAGCTCCTTCACAAGCAGGGATATCCCCTTCGGCCCGTAGATGTGCAGTTCCTCTGTCCTATCGTTCAGGTTCATCGTCTGAAATAGCCCGGGCAGGCCAAGGAAGTGGTCCGCATGGAAGTGGCTTATGAATATGCGCCTTATCTTCATGAACGATAGGTTGGAGCGCATCATCTGCCTTTGCGTTCCTTCTCCGCAGTCGAATAGGATGACCTCCGAGCCGAACTGCATCGCCACAGACATCACATTGCGGTACTTCGTGGGCCAGGATCCCCCTGTTCCGAGAAACACCACCTTCATAGTTCCACGGTCTCCTCTCTGGCCGGTCCATAGGATATCATCCTTATCTTAACCCCAGTCTCACCCTCTATGAACTTAAGGTATTCCCGCACATTCAAGGGCAGGGCATCAATACCGCCTTCCTTCACCTTCTCCCATTCTCCCGAGGTCATGTTCCAGCCCTGGAACTCCTTATACAGAGGCTTGATCCCATCGGTCTTCGCAGGGAAATAAGTTATCTTCTTTCCATCCACCTGATAAGCGTATGCCACCTTTATCGTTTCAAGGCCTTCCAGCACATCTATCTTAGTTATCGCTATTCCATCGGCACCTGTGAGGCGGAGCGCGTGCTTCACAACAACCAGGTCCAGCCACCCGCATCTCCTTGCTCTACCTGTTGTCGTGCCGAACTCATGCCCTTTCTCGCATAGATGCTTCCCTATCTCATTCTCCTGCTCCGTGGGAAAAGGACCCATGCCGACCCTCGTGGTGTATGCCTTCACAACGCCGGTTATCTCCTTTATTGCATTCGGAGGTATCCCGCTCCCTGTCGAAGCTCCGCCTCCGATGGTGCTCGATGATGTCGTATACGGATATGTCCCGAAATCGACATCCAGCATAGCACCCTGTGCTCCCTCGAGCAATATTTCTTTATCCATGTTCTTATGAAGGAACTCGATGGTATCTCCCACCATGCCCCTGAGATATCGCCCGTATTCCGAGTATTCCCTGAAGACCTCATCAACATCCAGCCTTTCTTCCATTCCGTACGCTTCGAAGATGCGGTTCTTCATCGGTATGATGAATTCCAGCCTTTCACGGAGCACTTCAGGGTCTATGAGCTCGCCCATGCGTATGCCGAGGCGTGCGATTTTGTCCGAATAACATGGACCAATCCCTCTTCCGGTTGTTCCGACCTTCTTCTTTCCACGGAATACTTCTTCAGCGCCGTCCAGAAGACGATGGTACGGCATGATGACATGCGCTCTGTCGCTTATAACAAGGTTCGGCTCTATTCCTCTTTTTCTGATCTCCTCGATCTCGGATATGAGCACCTTCGGGTCCACCACCACTCCGTTCCCGATGACCGCTGTCTTCCCCTTCCTGACAACTCCGGATGGTAGAAGGTGGAACTTGAAGACCTCATCCCCTATCTTGATGGTGTGGCCGGCGTTGTTCCCGCCCTGATATCTGACCACGATGTCAGCCTTCTCGGCGTAGTAATCCACGACCTTTCCCTTTCCCTCGTCACCCCACTGCGTACCGAAGACCAGCTTTACAGACATAAGGGCGGATAAATGCCTGTGTGAATAAAGGTTGCGGTGCTCAAACGATAAATACAGGATGCGATAACCCTCTGTGTTCCAGATAAAGAAAAGGGACGGCCTTGCCCGTATCGGAGAGCTTGAACTACCCCACGGAAAGGTTCAGACGCCGACGCTCATGCCGGTGATAAACCCGAACATGGACTTCATCAGCCCGTCCGAGATGGAGAGGATAGGCGCTCAGATGTTCATAACCAATTCATACATCATAATGAGCACGCCTTCATTGAGGGAAAGAGCGAAGGAAGAGGGAGTGCATTCAATAGTCGGCACAGAAAGGCCGATAATGACGGATTCCGGTGCATTTCAGGGCCACATGTATGGAAAGGTGAGGACAGAGAACCTTGAGGTCGTCTCATTCCAGAAGGAGATAGGCGTTGACATCGCCACCATCCTGGACATATTCTCAGAGCCTCATTTCACATACGAGGAAGCGAAGCACTCGGTGGAGGAGACATACAGGAGGGGAAAGGAAGCTGTGGAAGCCCATCCGGACATGAACCTGGCAGGCCCTGTTCAGGGCAGTATTTACGAGGATTTGCGGGAGGAGAGCGCGAGACTCATGTCATCCCTTGACTTTGCGATACATCCCATCGGCGGTGTTGTACCGCTGATGGAGAATTACAGGTATGTGGACCTCGCAAGGGTCATAATCTCCTCAAAGAAAGGCCTGAACCCGTCAAGGCCGGTTCACCTCTTCGGTGCCGGACATCCCATGGTATTTCCCATGGCCGCCCTTCTGGGATGCGACCTCTTCGATTCATCCTCCTATGCGAAGTACGCCTACGCTGGAAGAATCATGTTCCCCCGGGGCACCGAGAAACCGGCGAAACTGCACCCCTCCCCCTCTCCCTCCCCGCCCCGCCCAACCCCCACCCCCGCCGACCCGAGAAAGATGCCTGATGAGGAAAGGCACAGGCTTCTGGCTCTCCACAACCTCTATGTCTCATTCTCGGAGATTCGCAGGGTGAGAGAGGCCATAAGGAAAGGGACTCTGTGGGAGATGGTTGAGCAGAGGGCGAGGGCCAGGCCGGAACTTTTGGATGCGCTCCGCACGATCACAGAATACAACGAATATCTCGAAAGGTTCGAGCCGAGGACAAGGAGGAGCACCTTCCTCTATTCAGGATGGGAGGGCCTGAAAAGGCCGGGAATCGAGAGGGCAGCGAGGGATGCGGAAAGGCTTGCCCTTGAATCCCCCAGACGCTTCCTTCCTGAAGCCGAGCACCCGTATTCCCGGACATATTCGGAAGAGATGCGGAGCAAAGAGCGCCTTGGCATATCCTCCCCGTTCGGCCCTGTTCCCATCGAACTGGACAGCACATATCCCTTCGGGCAGTCCATATTCCCTGAGATGCTGGATAAGGATGTCGGGGAGCGCATGAAGGAATATGAGGGTGGAGATGGAGAAAGGGTCAGCGATCGGGATATCGAGACCGTCAGGACAATAGCCCGCTTCCAGTTCGGGGACAAGGGTGCGAAACTTCTGCTGGATGGAAAAATAACGGTTGTGAAGTCCAAAAAGACCGGAAAGATAAGGAATGTCATGGTTGACGGGGAGCATGTCCTATCGCTCAGAGCAGAGGACGGGCTCTTCACCCTAAAGCTCGCAGGAGGAGAGAGGCTTCACCGTTCCGAATTTCCCGCATATCGTGTTGTTGTTTCAGATGGTGATGAGTTCATAAGGGACGGAAAGAATGTCTTCGCCCGTTTCGTCGCTGATATGGACCCGAAGCTCAAGCCTGCTGACGAGTGTATCGTGGTCAATCGGAATGACGAACTGCTGGGTGTCGGGCAGGTGATACTGAACAGGGAAGAGGCCCTTGCGTTCAACAGAGGGGTGGCAGTTAAGGTCAGAGAGGGAAAGAAGGATTAATTAAGTATGAGCACATAAGGTCGCACATGGAAGAAGTTGTTCAGAAACTGGAGGAAAGAATAATAGACCTTCTCTCCCGTATGGATGATGGGGACGAAAAGGCCCTGGAAGAGTTGAAATCCCTGAAAAGAGCGGTGAACAACCTCAACGAGTTCATGAGCTTCGTGGATGACGATGATACCATGGACACCGTGAAGAAGAAGATGGACCTGCTGGAGAAGAAGTTCGACGAGTTCCTGATGGACCTCAACAAAGTGGTCGGTTAATCAGAAAATCTTTTAAACCACTCCTTTTTATCACGCCTCACACCCTGCGGGTGTAGTGTAGCTGGTTATCACTGGAGCTTGCCAAGCTTCTAACCCGGGTTCAAATCCCGGCACCCGCATTATATTTTAAGTTCAATTCTTATACGGCAAAAAGGTGCTGTCACATCCGAATTTTCCGTATGACATTATCTGGATAATACAAGTGTTATATAAACTTTTGTGTGACGGTGAGAAAATGTCTAATTTCATCCTATATAGAAGATATGCAAGCGAGGTGGAGGGTACAGACCCTTCCATGAATCCTATATACCTGCTCATGAGATGCACCGACGTAAAGTACTGAAACTCAGTAATGATGTGTGGAATATTCTAAGAAAAAGAATAACTCCGTTAGAAAACTCATAAGTTGACTGTAGAAAGATTTTTAAATTAGAATTTGATATTCGCCCGTGCAATCAGAATAGTGAATGCAGGAGGTGAATGTGAATAAAAATAGAAGGAAATGAATCTCACCTTGGACGGAGTGATACGGGTCTGTCAAAGAAAGAAGAATTCATTCAGAAGATATGTTACAGCAATCTTCCTGAAAATTATCATGAAGAATTGAAAAACTTAGAGGAGGAACTGGGGTTTTTGGAACGCTCTATACAAACAGCCATAAAGTCAATGAGAGTTGACG
>JALTFR010000038.1 GCA_027006785.1 Thermoplasmata archaeon
GTCTATGCCGGAACCATCATCAGAACCAGTCCAATTGACGGTAACATTGGACGATGTGATTGTCTCTCCGTCGGATGGCGATATTATGGAAACACTGGGTGGTGTAGTATCGCTTTCGCTTATTTTAATCTCGATTTCCTCTGTTTTTGCAGTCGTGTTGTATGAATTTCTTGCATATATAGAATATCTTATTACGCCAGAGCGGTTTTGAGGAGGTATTACATATGTGTATAGATAGTCTCCAGAAGGTGTCATGCTCACATTGTGATAGAGTCCATCTACATCCGTATAGTTCAATCTAACTTCTGATATGCTGACAGCCGAGGTAACTATGGCACTAATGTTTATGTTTTCGTGAGATTTATGTGCGTGAGGTATGGATGCTAAGCCCAAAATTTTAGGTGAAGTGAGATTTTGTATGCTTTTATAGTTGTACATTGTACCGTCTAGTTGCTCCCAGCCTATGAAGTTCTTCGTATGTGCATAGATGTGGGATTTGGAATAGAGCGGTACATATGGTTGGTCATATCCTATGGCCTCCTGCAATTGGAAATCTATCTCTCTAGCTTTTTTTGTGTTGTTATTTATCTCATAGTGCATAGAGTCACATAGCTGGTCAAAGCTCTGATTGTGATAACCCGGATAGTTATTGCCAAAGCCTGAATTCAACACTAGATCTTGCTTGGAACTAAAGAAATCACAGGGTGCTGTTGCGGACGATAACGGTGTAGGTATAGCCCATCCGAGCATGTACATATCAAAATCTCCATTTTGTATCTTGGTGAATATCGTTCTAAAATTGGTATGTACAGCTTTTATATTCAATCCGACTTTTGTTGCATTTTCCTGTATCATTTCTGCTATTTTGGCCCTTACAGGATCATATGATTTTGGAGGTGTAAGTATATATAGTGGGTCACTGCCTCTTTTTGGAAGATCTCTGAATCCATCTCCATCCTTATCTATATATCCAGCATTATCTAAAATCTCGTTAGCTTTCGTTATATTATAGTCATATGCTTTCACATTCGGGTCATGCCAGAACGAATTTGCCTCGGTTACCACGGAATTCTCCGCATTTCCATATCCTTTTAGGAGTTTATCCACAATATATGTCTTGTTTATGAGATGGGCAATGGCAAGTCTCAAGGGTTTTCCAACATCCGTATAGTTGCCTTTGTCATATGTAGGTGGATTTCCGCCGTCTGATTTGCTGTAGTTTTTATATCCAATGTCCGGGTCCCTCATGTTGAATGCCAGATAGAAAAATCCAAGATCTCCGACTTTTTCAATGGCTACGTTGGAGAAATTGCGCGCGTATTCTGCTCGCAGTATCCCCATGTCCCAATCTATATAGTCTGTTTTGTTCCTAGTAAGAGAGACCATGGCTGCAGAGGAGATGTCATATCCTCCCATGACGCTGAATTTCATCCCTGAAATTTTTGGAGTTTTCTCGAAATAGTCCCAAAATGTGCTTATTTCTCCCACATGCTTGGAATAATCCCAGTAGTCGAATTTAAAGGGGCCGAAGTTTATCAGCGCTTTTGGATTAGACCATGTGAGTTTGTCTGATATGTGGTCTTTCCATATTCTTTCAGGGAATATAAACGAATTTAGAGTGTTTTCTATGTTTGTCCTATATGTTGTAAAGTAATGCAATGTAAGGTCGTCCTTATCTTCCCATACATAGACCACAGGCAGATCCGGATATTTTTTCTGAGATGAAAGATTAACCCAATAAGGGAGTTTTTTCACTCCCGTACCATTCCAGTCGATGAGTTGAATCGTACCGTTAGAAGGCAAGTCTCTTCCGTACATGATGGAACCATCATCCTTTCTCGCTGTAACGGCATCTGTCATACCCATATATCTCGGTACATCTGCCACGAGTCTGAGTGAGAATATAACATCGTGAGCTTTTACCGTCTGATTCTTCACATCTTGAGACTTCCAGTCATGCCATTTTATATCATCCTTCAATTTCACAGTCCAGTTCCGGTAATCTGTATTGTTGTCATTGTCTGGATATCCTACGGATGTGTCCCATGTGCTTTCAGGTCCGTGGTGGAACCATTCTGCAGCCCATGGCTCTAAGTGGTAATCATTGGAGTAGTTTTTCCATACTAGGCCATCGAAACACCATTCAATAACATCCCATGTCCACATATCCCATAGATAGATAGATAGCGGATTAAATGTCATGATATCGTGTTCCATTGTTACTCTTAGCTTTCCAACGCCAGTTGTGTTTATAATATAGGGGTAAGACGAATTCAGCGGATTAGTAAGCACTCCGGAATCATTTTTTGCTTCAATGTAGTATTCTATCTTCTCTCCACCCTTACTTGGGGATATATATCCATAGTATGTTTCTCCAATACCTCCGTTATCCATCTTAACTGACCTATAGGGGGAGTTTCCTATTCTATACCACAAGGTAACTTCACTAGCACCTGCAACTTCTGCTTTTATTGGAATAACAGTATTCATTACTGCTTTGTTAACAGGGTAATGTCTTATAACCATTCCCTTATCGGATAATATTTCTGTGGAGTATATCCCTGTTTTGGCGGTGTTTATTCCGTCAGATACCTCTATGTAATAGTAAATCTTTCCTGTTAATGATTGGGCAGGTATTGTTCCTGTGTAATATTCCTCACTTATGGGGTTCATAGGAGTCGAAGAAAAGTTGGAATCTCCAACTCCTTTATACCACAAAGTAGCAGTTTTGACTGAGAAATCGTCGGTTATTTTTGCCATTATCTCTGTAGAATTTCCAATGGAATTCATTTCATAGCCATTGTGTTCAATTTCAGGGGCTTTTTCATCCCACAGTGTGAAATTCCATGAAATTTCGGCCGAATTTCCTTTTAGGTCTTCAGCGTAAATTTTGAGCGTGTGATTTCCCACACTCATTTTCGTGGATGGCATACTTGTCAGTGTATAGGCATATTCTCGGTCATCTGGTATCAAAGTATCTTTCTGCATGTTTCCATCAATCCACAGTTTAATCGATGTCTTATCGACGCCCAATAGATCGTCTGATATCTTTGCTTGTATTAGTGGTAGTGAATCACTTATATTTGAAGATGGTTCTGGTGATAAAATATTAAAAATAGGTCCTTTTTTATCATATGCTGAGTTCTTAAGCGGGTAGTAATCACGATTTCCTTTTAGGAGATATGGCCAGTCCACAACCCCATCATTGTTTTTGTCGTTTGTATTGTTATTTTCAGCCCAATCGAGCCAGAAGTTTCCTTTACCACTGTTATTCCAGTAATTATTCCCACCATCAAATGCCTGACCTGACAGGTAGTCTTTGAAATAATGGGAAGTCCTTTTATTAAAATAGAATTCGTTTTTCCATATTCTACTTCCATTGCTTCTGTTATCAAAATATATTCCGTAATCTGTATTTTTTATAAGAACATTTTTATATATCTTCAAATTGCTAGAATTTTCTACATAGATACCGTAGTTTCCGTCTCTTATCACTAGGGAAGAGATGTTTTTGCTGGTAGAATTGAAGACATATGCACCATAAACTGAAGCTGAAATTTCCATATCGTTTCCTGTGACATTTGAATTTTCGGAAACGATTCCGTAAGGGAGGTTCTTTATTGTAGTGTTTATGAGATTTACAGAGCTGTTTTTCAGAGATATCCCCGCACTTCCATCTCTCGTCATTATCTTCATATCGAAATGACCGGGTTTTTCATTCACATGGTAACCAGCCACCTTTATAATATATGTCCCGCTTACTGGAAGGTTAAGAGCCACTTCTTCGTCAGCATCAGCATCAGCGCAATATTTGATAAATTCAGATTTTTGAGCCTTACCATCTTTAGGTGCTCCACCCTTTCCGTCCAAGAATACGCCGAGGTCCAAATCCGGAGAGTCAAACCATCCCCATATATGGACGTCAAAATAGGATTCATTGGTTATGTTGAATAATTTTGTATATGTGGCATTTGCAAGATACCATATGTAATCACCGCCAGTATAATTATATTGGTTTATCGGAATTCCATATTCTGCATTTTCGTATTGACTACAGGTAAAGGTGGAATTGTAAATATTGTAGCTAGCGTTTGAAGAGAAAGCCCCTATCTTGTTGCCTTCTAATAGGTTACCATCGATCCGTGGAGAACTACTGTTAAAAGCATATATCCCATAGTAGTTGTCTTTTAATGTAACATTGTAAATCAGAGAACTGCCGCTGTTGTTGTATAGTTCTATTCCTGCCCCTACAAAATAAGAAGTTGAATTATAACTGGCATTATAAATGAGGCAGTTTCGTATTACAAAAGAGTCGGTTGTATTTCCTATATAACCACCATAAGTATATCCTGTTGCATTAATCTCATAGTTCTCTATTATATACGGGTCATCCTGCGTACCGCTCCCCGAACTCGCCGCACTAGCGAGGTCCGAGTTGTTGTTTATCCTTATAGGCTCATGGCCTGTCAGCATCGGCTCCGGATTCTCAGGAGCGGATGATATCTCATCGCCATTCTCATAGCCCGTACTTTCATTCACCATCACCATGAACCCGCTCGCCAGCATGAGCAGGATTATTGCGATTGAGATTGCTTTTTTCATCGTTCCACCTCGAGAGTTAGACGGATATATGATTTCACACTATATAGTTTTCTATTGAGGTGATGTTTCTCATAAATAGTCAGTTATCCTACTGAAACCATACAGAGAGATTCAAGCCTTATCAGGGATGTTCAGATATTCCCCCAGCGCATGAACAAGAAGGTCCAGAGATATATCCTTCTCCAGAACTATGTACAGCTTTATCTCCTCGGATGTCCTGCCCAATATCATAAGGATGGGCCTTTTGTTTCCAGCGGAGTTCCGTGCCAGAGGTACCGTCAGCATGGCATCTCTCGGCAGTTCTATGACCTTCTTTCCCGGGGATTTTGTTAACAGGCTCACGATAGGCCGCAGAAAGAAATGTATGGAAGGAGAGGGCATTGCCATCTTACCGGAAGCACTGTACCTCACGGAGATGGAGGGTCTTATTATTACGGTGTTCCCCTCCAATTCTATGCTTGTTGGCCGCAGTATGAGGTATGCTATGTAGAGTATGATGGAAAAGTAGATGGCGTGGCCTGCCTGAAGGAAGAGGTCAAAGTACCTGGACTCGCTTTCCTCCATGACTGCTGCAATAACAAGAAGTATTAACACGGCAAAGACCACCACATTGAAAAGAAGCATCGCTGTGTTCTCATCGGATATCAGTATCCTTTCTGTTCTGTCTCCTCTTTTGTCCGCGAATACCTCTCCCATCGCCGTGAAAACGAGCAACCACAGGATAAGAATCATAATATCTATGAGGAGACACTGTTTTGAAATCGCCGGGAAATAGAATAAAGTTAGAGGGCTGCTCACGAATAGAAGTAGAAGTACGGCCACTAGAGAGACTGCCAACTTTACGGTATAACGCTCCTTTCCTGGGATATCTGCGTTCATCGGTTATCCCCATATATTTTCCATATAAAAACTTGCCCGCCCATCCATATTGGTCATCGAATTGAACGCAGGTGCAAGACTGGAGATGGAGTGGGGTGCCGGTCCCTACCACTCAACCCTCCAGACACAGTCTGAGCCCACATATATCCAGTAGCCGGTTCCAGGTACCATGGTATCCTGCTCTGAAAGCGATATCAGAGCACCCGTATCGTTGGCCGTTCTGAGGAATTCATAGGAAATCTCCGAGAATGCGTCTCCCACGGCCCTTGTGAAGTTGCCGGAGGGATATCCGATGAGATTCCACCCTTTGTGAAGGGATATGTTGGTTGTTCCCCCATCCAGTGCTTTTCCCAGAATGGCACCTGAAGAGTTGCAGTGCAACCAGATGCCCATTGTATTGTCCACCATCGGGAATCCGAGGTTGAACTTATTGCCCCTGTTCACATTGTATGTGTACCAGATTCCGTTCATATAGACCATTGCTCTGTCCCATGATACCCCGTTAATGGCATCGCTTATGTTAACAGGAGTGTCAAGCCATGGTATTGATATGAGGTTCCATCCTTCCGTCACCCTCACTGCCATGTATCCCATAGGCTGCATGAGAGGATAACTGTCTGGGTTTCCCCCGGTTCCTCCTATATCAGAGTAAGGTGTGTCCCCTATGCCATCGCTGCCGGATTTGTTCTGCCCTGGGCCTGAGTATATGTCGTTACCGCTGTAATCGGACCAGTAATTTCCACCTGTGGGATAGGATACATTCCACAGATTATCATCGCCTCCATCCCATGCCTGCTTCTCATTATCTATGAAGTTGTTGTGGTATATCTGGTTCTCATCCCCACTGCTTATGTAAAATCCGTATTTCCCGCTTTTGTAAACGGTGTTGTTGAAGAAGGTGTTCTCATAGCTGGATGAGGAAAGATAGATGCCGTAGTAGTTCCACATTATCCCATTATCGGCAACAGAGTTCCTGAAACTGCTGGAAGTCATATAAATACCTGCATATCCACTGTGGTGAATGGTGTTATTGGATATAACGGAGTAGTCTGATGAGTATATGTCCACACCATATTTGTTATCCGCCATAGAATTTCCGTGAATGAAGTTGTGGTTCGAGGAATACAGGTATATCCCCTCATCACTGTTCTCCTCCAGGGTGTTGTTCATTATCTGGTTGTTGTCAGACTCATATACAACTATTCCGCTGTCATCGTTTGATGCCACAGTATTGTTCCATATGGAGCCGTAGTTGGAATAGTACAGATATATGCCGTCGTTGGTGTTGCCGGAGGCGATGTTATGGTGAACCTCACAGTGATCTGAATCCTTTACCTCTATACCTCTGGAGTTGTTCTCCGCCCTGTTCCCATATACTCTGGAATAGCTGGATGAGAACACGAGCACTCCCTTGTCGTTTCCCTCCAGATAATTTCCGTATATGGTGTTGCTGTTGGAATCGAAGGCCTCTATCCCTGCTCCATCGTTCCCAATCACCGTGTTGTTGGATATGGTGTTGTTCTCGCTGTTGTGCCACAGATATACGCCTTCACCGCTGTTCTTAACAGTATTGTCAGATATGGTGTTATTGCTGGATGAATCAAGGTATATCGATTCATCAGCGTTCGATGTGAAAGAACACCCCACAATATCATTCCAGTTGGAACCATCCATGAGTATTCCATTCTCTCCGTTGCTGGATGCATTGCAACCGTATACTGTTGTGTTGTCAGAGGAATAGAGGTGTATACCATAATGGCCGTTGAAAGAGGCGGTGATGTTCATGAGCCTGCAACCAGATGAGAACGCAACTATGGCCCCGATTGAACCTTTATTCAGTTCCTGGCCTTCAACTGTGACATTTTTGCAACTGACAAGTATTACCTCTCCTGAGCTCTCCGACAGTGTCATGTTCTCCTCGTTCTTAATGTAATATATCGGCTTTCCATTCACCGTGTTCGTTGTATCTATCTCATGTGAGGCCCAGTAGGATGCCGTGAAACCGGACATCTCTATGCTGTCGTTAACGAATGCGTTGTTAGAAAGGGAATTGTTGGACGAGCTCAGATACACCCCCCAATCATTATCCGCTATGCTGTTGTTCTCCACCACATTGTATGACGAATCGAGATATATTCCGTAATCCGAGTTCGAGGATATGGTGTTGTTGGAAATCCTGTTGTAGTCCGAGATGAAGACATATATCCCGCTTCCCGTGTTGTATTCCACGGTATTGTTATCCACGACACCGTTCTCCACATCATAGAGCACTATGCCTGAGTTCCAGTGATAGGTCCACGAATTCCCGCTGGCATGGTGTACCGTGCAATTCCTTATTATGAAATGCACCGTCGTGTTTCCAATGTATATGCAATATCCTGCATCGCTCCCATCTATGTCGTAATTCTCTATGATGTATGGGTTGTCCGCGGAACCATTTCCTTTCCACCCCTCAGAATTCGCTTTTTCAGAGAAGTCGGAATTACTGTCTATCCTTATCGGATCGTGGGAATCATAGGCCTTTTCCTGCGGAGAGCCAGCGCTCCCCGTCACCCCATATATGGGTACAATGGACGCCGTTGAAAGGGCAAGCAACATCAAGACCAGAACTATGGATGATGCTCTTCTCATGGTCACACCTTCTCTCCTCCATGAGCCACTTTGAAAGATAAAAAACTTATCTGAACACATGTCACATATAGTCAGTTATCTTCCTTTGCACCCGTATTTCCATAATTATGCGACTCTTCCTCATCCACTCCCTGTTTCTGACCCTCCCGGTTATGGCCTTCAGAGCGCTCTCCATGTCGCTGAACCTCTCGGGCTCCATCTTCATGGCCTCCCTCACGGTTTCCCTGACCACCCACACACCCAGAGGCGCCCAGTATTCTGGACCTATTTCACGATATATCAGCACCTTCGCGCTCCGCCTTCTCTTATGCAGATGCTCCAGAACCGCAAGCCTTGCGGCATAATACCCGCCGGTTATGTTGTCCGCATATGTCTTCCTTCCCTCGAAGGGCTCCCAGTCGGTCAGCACAGCATCAGCGGAGGACCAGAACGCGCCCTTTGCCCAGAGTTCCATCATCTCAAAGCCCCATTCACCCGGAATGAGCAGTATGAGGAAGTGGTTTCCGAGGTACTCGTTCTCATAGACCTCGTATTCCCCTATCTCCTGAAAATAGCGCACATCCTTCATCAATCTCTTTCCAACTGTGTCGTCCACTGCGGTTATGGACCAGCGCGTCGGTACCATCTTTCTCCTTGATGCCGTTCCCAGAAGCCCTGCGGACAGAAGGTTCTGCATCCGGTCTATCTCAATCCCCGACCTGTAGAGTTCGGCGAGGGCCACTGTGGATTTTACATCCGTGTCCTCAACCAGATAGTCCACCTTCCTCGGAACCACGGGGTTCTCTGTCACCCTTGCCTTTTCGGCATCGGTTCTCGGCCCGAGGGGTGCGTGGAAGAAGTCCAGGCTCGGCCTCTCCTTGACCTCTTTGGAGAGTTTCACCTCAAGGTCCACGGGCCTCTCTGCCATAGCCAGCAGTTGCGTCGCCTCCAGAACGCCTCCTTTCTCCTTCGGGTGCCTGACATCATATACCGACGATGTCCGGTAGAGAGCGCTCCGCTTCCCGATTATCTCCTGCAACTGCATCCCATAGAGCTTTGAGGAAAGGCCGAGGACCTCGACCTCCTTCGAGACAAAGGGCGGCAGCACCGGGCCTGCATAGACCTTCGGGTATCCGTACCTTCCCACGAATATGGATGGTGGGGAGGAGCCGTACATCTCCTTTCCCTTCACCTCTATCTTCGGGAATGTGTCTCTGGCTTTCTGAAGTATCGGGCAGTATCCGAGCCCGCACAGGTTTCTGGCTCCCTTGCACCTTATGCATGTTTCGGGACTGACCCAGTCGGGTATGTCGGGGTGCTTCTGCACGAATGCCCATCCTCTTCGCCACTAAAATATCTTTGCGACAAGGAGCAGGGTGAAAGTGAAAAGGAAGAACGGGACGGAATAGCGGTGAAATTCCCTCAAAAGTGGCCTTTTTGCGAGGCGGAGGGCGATTATGTTGGCCATTGAGGCTATAACGAGTCCGTTGCCTGCCACATTCACGCCGTAGGCTATGGCATTCCAGTCGGATGAGAACGAGGATACGAATATCGCAGCCGGAACATTGCTTATGAACTGGGATATGACGGCCGATGATAGCAACGGGCTGGAAGAGAGCACGCCTGCCATAGAGGACAACCCGGGCATGGAGGCCAGAAGGCCGAAGTCAAGGAACATCACGATGAAGAGCAGTATCAGGGGCCAGTCCGCCTTTTTAAGAACACGGGCGAACGGGATATAGGCAATGAGGATGAGGGGCAGGGCGATATATGAGAGGCCGAGGTCCACTGCGACTATGAAGAGCGGGAGAAGAATGGCCGAAAGAAGTAGAACCGGGCGCTCTACCTCTTTACGCTCAATTCTCACAGGGCTTATCTCCCTGCTTTTGAACGAAAGATGTGTGAATAGCAGAAGTGAAAGAAAAAGAAGGATGCCCAAGGGAAGCATGGCAGAGAAAAAGGAGATGGAAGAGACGCCGCTCATGGACCACAGATATATGTTCTGCGGGTTTCCTATAGGAGAGAGCGCGGAGCCCGAGTTGACGGCTATCGCCTCGAAGATCACCAGTTTTCCGGTATCCTCACCCATTCCTCTTCCAAATGCCAGAGTCAGAGGTACGATGATGAACAGGGTTATGTCGTTGGTCAGAAATGTGGATAGAACGAATGAGAGAATCACGAAGAAAAAGGCCATCCTTCTCTCGTCCGAGAACCTCGATGCATGGCGCTCCACAAGGGTATCGAAATACCCGCTCTGCTCCAGCCCCGTGCTTATCACCAGCAGGCCCGACATGGCGAATATGGTCCTCCAGTCTATCAGACCGGCATAATCCCTCTCAGGAGCAAGAAATAGAAGAGGTATGAGCAGCAGTGAGAGAGCTATGAGCAGGGCTTCCTTACGGATGCGCTCTCCTATCGTTCAGAACTCCCTCCATACAGAGTGCAGTTCCTCCATTATCTCTGGCCTCGTGTCCCTGCGCGTCGGCCTGTACTGGAGAGCGAGCCTGAGGACATCTGCCTTAATGTCGGCGACCACCATGCCTTCCTCGTAGGGATCTCCCTGGGCAATTATCTCTCCCTTCGGGCCTATGACCCTTGAGCCGCCCCAGAAGACCAGGCCTATCTGCGTTCCTATATTGTTGGAATACAGCACATATGCGCCGTTCTCGATGGCCCTTGCAGGCAGGACCGTTTCGAAGAGCGCTCTGCTTATGCTGGGAGAACCTGATATGTTCACCAGTATCTCAGCGCCCTTTCCCGCGTATATCTTCGTTATTTCGGGATAGAACAGGTCATAACATATCTCTATGCCTATGGCGCCCAGGGATGTCTGGAACACGGGGAATTCGTCTCCGGGAGTGTAGTACAGGGCCTCCTCGAATGGCCCGAAGTTTGGGAGCATGGCCTTACGATAGATACCCGTGTTTCCCTCATTGTCTATCAGCACAGCGCTGTTGTATATGGCCTCCCCCTCTCTTTCCGGCATGCCGAATATCAGGTGTATTCCTGCCTTTTTCACCGCTTCAGCGATCATCTCCGTGCTCTCCCCGGGTATCTCCTCGGCCAGCCTGAAGACCTCGTTCCTCATGTTGTACCCTGTGAGGAATAGCTCGGGGAATATGAGGAGCTCCGCTCCTATCTCTTTCGCTTCCTCTATGCCATTCAGTATCGCTTCCCTGTTGCGCTCCCTATCGTTCAACTCAGCTTTAACCTGTGCTATTGCGACCCGAAAGTCCCTCATTCCTTCACCGGCCTGAACTTGTAGCCGTAGAAGATGACCCCGTCCTTTCCGTCCTCGCTAAGCTTCCTGAATGTGTCCCTAACCCTCATTCCGGTGTGTATCTCATCCAGGGAGCAATCAACGATCTGCCCTGTGAGCCTCGGCCCTTCTTCTAGTTCTATTATCGCCATGATGTAGGGCCTCATGTCCTTGTAGTCGGGATGCGCGTCATGCACTATGGTCCATGAAACAACCTTTCCTGTCCCTTTGAAACGCACTTCCTCCATCTTTCCTATGCTCTTTCTATGGCATTTCGGGCATATATCCCTCTTCGGGAAGTAGTAGGTGCCGCAGTTGGTGCACCTGTTCCCGACAAGGTTGTACCTGCCCTGCTTCTCTCTCCAGAACCTCGGCATGTTCATATCTCTGCCTCCAGTATGCTCACAACGGCCGTGGCACCGCTTCCGCCCACCGCATGCGCCAGTCCTATCTTCGCATCCTTGACCTGCCTCCTATCCGCATCTCCACGGAGCTGCTTCACTATCTCAACTATCTGGGCAACCCCTGTGGCTCCCACCGGGTGCCCTCTGGCCTTGAGGCCTCCTGATGTGTTTATCGGTATCTCTCCGCCCAAGGCTATTTTCTCATCCTCAACCGCCTTTCCACCCTCTCCTTTGGGGAAGAATCCGAGGTCCTCTATTGCCATTATCTCGGCTATTGTGGAACTGTCGTAGACCTCCGCCACATCTATATCCTCAGGCCCCATACCTGCCATATCATAGGCCCTCTTTGCCGCATACACCGTGGAATCCATGGTGCATATCTCCCTTCTGTCATGCAGGGATATGGTATCTGATGCCTGACCTATGGCCTTCACCTTTACAGGCCTGTCTGTGTATTTTCGGGCCACATCCCCTGATGCAAGAACCAGAGCCGCTGCGCCATCGGATAAAGGCGCCATGTCGAAGACCCTGAGGGGCTCCGCCACATAACCGGACTTAAGTACGGTTTCAAGCTTTATCTCCCGCTGGAACTGCGCGTCAGGGTTGAGCGCTCCATGCCTGTGATTTATCACGGACACCATTCCAAGCTGTTCCCTCGTGGTCCCATACCTTTCCATATGGGCTCTGGCCATCATGGCCTGAAGGGATGCATAGGTCGCTCCGAAGACCGTCTCCCATTCTTGGTCTATGGCCATGGATGTGATATAATTCGCCATCTCGTCCCCTATGTCTGTCATCTTCTCCGCTCCCCCCACAACGACTATGTCGTACATTCCTGATGAGATGGAAAGATATGCCTCCTTGAAGGCCAGAGCGCCCGATGCTCCGGCTGCCTCGACCCTTGTGGCAGGTATGTGCAGGGAACCTGCCAGCCCGACATAATCTGCGATGAGCGCTCCCACATGCTCCTGATTTATGAAAGCTCCTGCGGACATGTTTCCTATGTACAGGGCGTCTATGTCGTTTCCTGTTATTCCGGAGTCGTTTATCGCCTTTATTCCCGCCTCTATTCCTATATCTCTGAAGGAGCGCTCCCATAGTTCGCCGAACCTCGTGGTCCCTGCTCCGATCACATAAACATCACGCATTTCAATCACCCTTTCTCCTTATCTTGCCACGGAACTTCACATAGGTGGCATAGTCCACATAGTATTCCTCGGGCACATTTATCATATCCTCAACGAGAGGCCCTGCGCTCCGGTTGAATCTCTCCATCTCATCCGTTACGCTGATATCAAAGGCATCGGAACCGGCGCCAGAACCGAATGAGGTCACAAGTATCCTGTCGCCGGGCTTCGCTATATCCAGAACTGCGGAAAGCCCCAGAGGCACGGCTCCGGAGTAGGTGTTGCCTATCCTGGGCGTAAGCAGACCCGGTGCAAGCTGCTCATCGGTGAATCCCAGCTTTGCCGCAGCCCTTCTCGGAAACTTGCCGTTGGGCTGGTGCAGGACCACATAGTCGTAGTCCTTCGCCTCCGTGCCCTCAAGTTCCATCATCCTGCGGGCTGCGGTGAGGACATGCTTGAAATATGCCGGCTCCCCTGTGAAACGCCCCCCGTGGCTCGGATAGGCCTGCCCTTCCCTTCTCCAGAAATCAGGGGTGTCCGTAGTGTATGAATACATCCCGTTTATCTTCGCTATTATCCTCTCAGTGCCTGCTATGAACGCGGCTCCGCCTGCGGATGCGCTGTATTCCAGCGGGTCGCCCGGCGCTCCCTGAGAGGTGTCTGCACCTATTGCCATCCCGTACTTTATCCATCCCGTGTTAACGAGTCCCAGAACATTCTGGAGCGCTGCCGTTCCTGCCTTGCATGCGAACTCATAATCCGCGGCTGTCATGTCCGGGGCCGCAAGTATCGCCTCAGCCACAACGCTTGATGTGGGCTTGACCGCGTATGGGTGCGACTCGGAACCCGTGTATATGGCCCCGATATCCTGCGGGTCTATCCCTGCCCTGAGGAGAGCGCTCCTCGCAGCCTCAACAGCGATTGTTATGACATCCTCATCTGGCGAGGGTATGGATTTGGACATTATCCCGAGGCCTTTTCCACGGGTCGCTCCGTCCTCTCCCCATACCCTGCCTATCTCTTCCGGCCTTATCCTGTACTTCGGCACATATGCGCCGTAACTGACTATTCCTGCCTTCATTTCATACCTCCAGTTTCCTGAGTCTTTCTATAAGCTCTACCTCTGAAAGCGGCGTTCTAACAAGGGGTATTCCCTCTATATCCGCTATCTTTATGGCAAGTTCATCAATATCTCTTGGCCTCACATAAATCACCATTGCAGGCTTCAGAGGGTTTGCCCTCACAGCTATCATGGGGGAGCGCCCGTAGGTAACCGACGTGAAGAGTATGGCCCTCTCACTTGTCCATCCGTACAGGCGGATATACTCGAATGCGCTCATGTTCAGTATTGCCTTTATACTGTCCACAATCGTGTATCCATAAAGGGCTCTTTCCGGGTCATAGTTCTCATTGACAATCGTTCCCTGTATAACATGAGCAAAATCCGGTACCTTTATTCCACTGAAAAACTCTCTCATGTCAAGAATAGCCTCGTCCATGGAAGAGAACTTGAACCTGCTGACGTTCTTCCCACCACGCTCCATATCTATTTCTATTATGGAATCGACTATCTTCCTTACTGTCAGGGTCCTTGGAAAACGCCTTCTTCCAGACTCATAATCGCTTATCATCGAGGGAGAAATCCCCATCTTCCTTGAGAGATCCTGCTGTGATATTCCGAACTCCTCTCTCCATTTCTTTATGGTGGCTCCGGGAGAATCGGACATGGCTATCTCGCCTGCAATCTTTTCCTTCAGTTCTTCGTGCACGACAGCGGAGTTGAAAAACGCTATATAAACTTGACGAATAGCGGTTCGTCAAAAATAGAACTCACTTCTTCAATACCTCACGATAAACCCTTCTTATACATATCTCCCTCCAGTCCGGGTCAAGTATTGATTCATCTATGACCTTTCTGGCAAGAGCAGGAAGATTTTCAGGAGGGAAAGTTCCCGGGGTATAGCCCATGCGCTTTATCTCACCCCGTATCATATACCTTGCTATGGGGCCGGCATATTCTGTTATTATGTCGCTCATCCCTGCTATCTTCTCCTCCACCTTCATTTTTTCCCCCTCTCAAGCTCCCTCATGGCAACCCTGAAGCTGTTGACCATTCTTCCAAATGCCTTCTGAAGCTCTCCCAGTTCATCCGAGCTGTCGACCTCAATCCCCTTTACATCGAAGTTTCCCCTGCTCACTTCGTCAGCATATCTCGTGAGCCTTTCTATCCGCCTTGTGTATCCGTCTATAATGATGAAAGATATGAAGAAAAGAACCACAGCTATGGAAAGCTGTACAACAGCAAGATATATTACAGAACGTGAGGCACTCTCCGCCGAAGAGTTTGAGGCCGCGTCCACTTTTTCCTTTACCTCCTCCATGTCCACAACACTGACGAATTTCCATCCTGTGCATCTCATGGTTGAGTACACAAGAGTTACATTTCGCCCGTTGAGAATTGTCTCCACAGTGCCAGTGCTACCGTTGAGTATCTCTCTGACACTCCTGTTGAAAGGTTCGTCTCCCTGTGACAGGTCCTTTCCCAGTGTGGAATTTGAGGGTGCTGCCAGAGCAATGCCATCAGATGTCATTAAAAATGCAAAGCTCGTGTTGGATATGTAAAAAGACCTTGTTTTCTGGCTTATTGTGGTTAGCAGTATATCGAATCCCACGACCCCTGCAAAGGAGCCGTTTTTCATGACCGGTGCGGAAGATGTTGCGACGGGGCATCCGGTCAATTCGTCGAGATATACCGAAGACCAGACCTCATGCCCGCTGTCCCTAGCCTTAACATACCATGACCTTACAAAGGGATTGAAAAGCGGAGAGAGGTATGTTACTGACGGAATGAGTACTGTAAAACCCGAGTTCTCATCCGTGTAATAGCTCCAAAGAAGGTCGTTGATGTTCCTGAATGAATACAGCATATCTGCCACAGGCATGAGCTCATCAAGCTGTTCCCTGTACTGTGGAAGCATTACAGAATACAGGAAATCATAAAGAGACCTACTTCCGTTGTTGAAAAGTGCCTCTCCCAGCGAGTTTATAGCATTGTATGCGCTCCGGTTGATGTAAAGTTCAGAGTAATTGAGAGAGGGTGTGTGAACGAGATAATAGAGGGCTGAATCAACCATTTCAGGGTTCCCTGAAACTGCAAGCATCTCGTCATAATAGTGATTTGATATGTTTCCTTTCATTATTCCATCCACAAGGCTTGAATTCACCTGTGTCAGAAGATACCTGCTTGTCCAGAGAAATCTGCCTCCGGAGTAGTGCATTCCTATGTGCGATGGAATATCTTTCGAGGCAGCATCCGCCGACAGCTCTATGCTGTGCATATAGTTCTCCATGCAGAGGGTGGCATTTGTATTTAGTGCGATAGAACTGTTGAGCATCTGTTCCGTAAGTACCTTTTCCATGCTGGAAGATACCTCTTCCCCAACAGAATGGTGAAGCATATCTCCAAATCCGAGAGTGACTGCAGAAGAGAGAAGCAGAAGTAAGACTATGAAAAGGGTACCTTTCTTTCTTATTCCCCACTTGATTTCTGATTTCATGTTCGTTCCGCTCCTTATCTCCACAATATTGTAACTATTGAAACTATATACAATTTTCGGTTGATTTTCGCTGATATGGGTGAGACCGAAATTTCCTTATACGGAAGCGGATTGAAGAGGGATTCCCATGAATACGGAAGAAAGGCTCGAACTCGTGATTCGGAACACGCAGGAGATAGTCACTGTGGATGAACTTAGAAAGCTGCTGGAAGAGAAGGAGAACCCCACTGCATACATAGGCTTTGAGCCCTCCGGGTTCGTGCACATAGCCCAGGGAATGATATGCGCTCAGAAAATAAGGGATATGCAGGAAGCGGGCTTCAGGGTGAAGATATTCCTCGCTGACTGGCATGCCTTCATAAACGACAAACTTGGAGGGGATATCGAGAACATAAGGGCCTGCGGCGAGTACATGAAGGACGCATTCCTGTCGCTTGGCATAGACCCGGACAGGACGGAGTTCGTATGGGCCTCCGACATAATAACCCCTGATTACTGGGAGAAGGTCCTGAGGATAGCGAAGGTGTCCAGCCTTGCCCGTGTGAAGAGAGCGCTCACCATCATGGGGAGGAAAGAGAGCGATGTGGAGACCGATGTTTCAAAGCTCATCTACCCTCCGATGCAGGCCGCTGACATCTATCAGCTGAATGTTGATGTTGCATACGGTGGAATGGACCAGAGGAAAGCGCACATGCTTGCCAGAGATGCGGGGGAAAAACTCGGATGGAAGAAGCCCATAGCGCTCCATACACCGCTTCTTTCGGGCCTTAAGGGCGGAAGCAGAATGGACCCTGTAGAGGCAAAGATGTCCAAGAGCGACCCTGATTCCTCCATACTCATACACGACAGGCCTGAGGACATAAGAAGGAAGATGAAGAAGGCGTACTGCCCCGAGGGGGTTGTGGAAGGCAATCCTGTCATGGACATAGCAAGGCACATCGTCTTTCCTCAGAAGGGAAGCCTTCTCATAGAGAGGCCGGAGAAATGGGGTGGAAACCTCGAATTCTCCTCCTATGAGGAACTGGAAAAGGTGTTCATTGCAAAGGAACTGCACCCGATGGACCTGAAGACAGGGGTGGCCGAGGCTCTTGTTGAACTGCTTGAACCTGCCAGAAAGTACTTTGAAGAGCATCCTGAGAACCTTAAAAGAGTAAAGGATATCATAGAAAGGAGAGCAGATAATAGTAAGAAGAGGCGATAGAACGGACAAAAACGAGATTTCCGGCCTTATGTTCGCGGGAATTCTCATCCTGTGCATAGGAATTGGGCTGCTCGTCGACCAGGTGGGGGCCGCCACACTTATAGGAGTCGGAGCAGGATTTCTCGGAATGGCCGCAGTGAAGTGGAAAAAATAGAAAGAAGGCATCTTTAAAGCTTAACCGGCCATTCGCATGGTCTGTGCTGATGAATGAGGATATCCACATCGGTTTTCGCGCTGATGAAAGATAATGTGATGCCGGCTATGAGGAAATAAAAGAAAGGTTTTTTAATACTGCCCTTATCTCGTGATATGGAACTGAGGGCTGACCTGCATGTGCACACGGCACACTCCACAGATGGAAAGGAGGCCGTCAGAAGGGTGGTTCACCACGCAAAGAAGATAGGTCTTGGTGCCATTGCCATTACGGATCACAATGTGATTACCGCTTGGACTGAGGCTCTCAGTCAGGGAGAGAAGGACGGAATCATAGTTATACCTGGAGAAGAAATCAGCTCTTCGGAAGGACATATCCTTGCTTACGGCATAGAGAAACGGATAAAGAAAGGGATGAGCCCGGAAGAGACTGTGGAGGAGATACACGAGCAGGGGGGAGTGGCCGTGGCGGCGCACCCGTATCGTTCAGGCAATGGTCTCGGAGCCGATGCAGTCAGAAAGGTTGATTTCGATGCTGTTGAAACCCTTAATTTCGGATCCTCTGCCAGAAGCAATGAAAAAGCGGAGGTACTTGCCAGAGAACTCGGTCTACCGATGACGGGGGGGAGTGACGCTCACACCCTTGACGATATAGGAAAGGCATACACAGTCTTTGTGGACGTTGAGTCCGTGGAAGATATCCTTGAAGACATCAGAAGAGGGAATACCGAGCCCCGAGGAAACTCTCAGACCTTCGGAGCAATGCTGTCGCACAATACGAGAAAACTTACGAAATGGGCTAAAAGAGGTTTCAGGAGGGTGTGAATGACTCACATTCCTCTGCCTTTTTATCGTTGCCAATCTCTCTGAATATTCTGGAGGCCTCTCTGACCTTCGCCTTTCCATCTGGATTTCCGTTTTCATAGAGCATCTTTCCATATCTGCACAGGGTGACAGCCATTCCGTATGGAGTGTCATATCTTTCTTTCAGTCTTATGCTCTCCTCAAATCTCACGGCAGCTTCCTCATAATCGCCTTTTGCCGAATATACCATGGCAAAACGCTCTTTTGCAAGGGCTATGCCTACATTGTCCTTCATCTCCTCGTAGGCCTCCAGAGCGTTCTTTGCATATTCTTCGGCAGCCCAGTAATCGCCCATACGAATATACAGCTCGGAGAGGTTGAGGTAGGCCCATGCCTCCGTGAGAAGATAGCCTATGCTTCTGGAATACTCCACACAAAGAAGATAATAGTTCTCTGCATCCCTTAGATTGCCCATGTCCTCATATGTGACACCTATGTTCGTGTACATCTTGGCAATCTCCTCCTTGGCATCGGATTTCTCGAAGTAGTTGAGGGCTTTCATGGAATACTCAAGATCCTTTTCGATGTCCCCGAGTTCACAATATGCATTCGCCATCCCCATGTATGCCAGGCCCATCAGGCGATGATCCCCCAGAATCTTTGCCACATCAAGAGACCTTTTGAAATTCTTTATCGCATCCTCTTCATCACCTGACCACCATGAAACAGCTCCTTTTTCATAGAATAGTTCTGCCTTAAGGTCACGGTCCCCGATTTTTTCGAGTACCTTACCTGCCTCTTTTAGAAGAGAGCGTGCATATTCAAAGTCCTTCTTTCTGGAGAGGATGCGAGCCATCTTCATGTCTATCTCCACAACCTTCCTGCTAAACCCATGATTGAGGGCTATTTCCCTCGCCATTTCGAGATTCCTTATGGCCTCATCCCATTCTCCTGAAAAATATGCACTATATCCGATTTCAACGAGAGTTTGAACTCTGTGCTCAGGGCTCTTTTTTTCACTGTAAAGCTCGCTTACCGATACGAGAGAAAGTATGCGTTTGCGCATGGACCTCGCTCTCACGGTGCCGAACATAGAGGCAACCTCGGCCATATGCCTCGCTATCTCCGGGATGTGATCCGGCTCAAGAGTCTCCGGCGATATTCCTATGTCTCTCATCTGCTTCTCGAGCGCATAGGCTCCTATCTCTGGCATCTCCTCCTCCGCTATCTGTAGGAGAGCCTCATACGCACCTGGCATGATGCTTCTTCATAGGTTTTTGTTTAAAAAGCTATCGCGTTTTTTTCAGTTCCCTCATTTGTGTGTTTTTACACATATAGACAAAAAGTGAAGTTTCTTTTACATTAAGACGAAGACAAAAAGAGAAAAAACTGTTATATACGAGGTCAATCTACCTCATTCGTTCCCTTTTGAAGAAAAGGGAGAACAATCGTCAAACAGTAAAGGAGGATTCAAAAATGTCCGAAGAGATGGTGTTCAACCCGCCGAAGAGAATCTCAGAGAAAGCATATGTAAAGAGCATGGATGAGTACAGAGAGATATACGAGCGCTCCCTGAAGGACCCGGAGGGATTCTGGGCGGAGCAGGCCGAGATAATCGAGTGGTTCAAGAAGTGGGACAAGGTCCTGGACTACGACTTCAAAGAGGGAAAGATACAGTGGTTCATTGGCGGAAAGACAAACGCTGCCTACAACTGCCTTGACAGACACCTGAAGGATAAGGCCGACAAGAAGGCCCTCATCTGGGTGGGCAACGAGCCCGGAGAGGAGAAGATATACACATACAGAGAACTCTATGAGGAGGTCAACAAGCTCGCGAACGCGCTCCGCAAGATGGGTGTGAAAAAGGGCGACAGGATCTCCATATACCTGCCGATGATACCCGAACTGGCCATATCTCTCCTTGCATGCGCGAGGATAGGTGCCATACACTCCGTTGTCTTCGGAGGCTTCAGCGCCGATGCCCTTCGCGACAGGATAGTGGATGCCGAGGCGAAGGTCCTGATAACCTCGGACGGCTCATTCAGGGGAAAGAAGAAGATACCGCTGAAGGTCAATGCAGACAAAGCCGTCGAGGGCCTGGACTTCTTCGAGAAGATGATAGTGGTGAAGCGCACAGGAATGGATGTTGAGATGAAGGATGGCAGGGATGTCTGGTACCATGAGATAACCGAGAACGAGAGCACCGAGGCACCGTACGAGGAGATGGATGCGGAGGACCCGCTGTTCATACTCTACACCTCAGGTTCAACAGGAAAGCCGAAGGGCGTCCTGCACACCACCGGAGGATACATGGTCTATGCCAGCATGACCCACAAGTATGTCTTCGATGTGCATGACGACGACATATACTGGTGCACCGCTGACATAGGCTGGGTGACAGGACACAGCTACATCGTGTACGGACCGCTCTCCAACGGTGCTACCACCATAATGTTCGAGGGAATACCCAGCTATCCGGCGCCTGACAGGTTCTGGGAGATAGTTGAGAAGTACAAGGTAACCATATTCTACACCGCACCCACTGCCATAAGGGCCCTGATGAAGGAGGGCGACGAGTGGGTGAAGAAGCACGACCTCTCGAGCCTCAGAGTGCTGGGAAGCGTCGGAGAGCCCATAAACCCGGAGGCATGGCTCTGGTACTACAGGAATGTGGGACACGAGCAGTGCCCGATAGTGGACACGTGGTGGCAGACCGAGACAGGAGGAATACTGATAACACCTCTGCCCGGAGCGACACCCATGAAGCCCGGTTCAGCGACATTCCCGTTCTTCGGGGTTGAGCCCGGGATAATGGATGATAAGGGAAATGAGCTGGAAGGCAACGGCGTCGAGGGCGCTCTGGTCATGAAGAGGCCGTGGCCCGGAATGGCGAGGACAGTTTACGGAGACCACAAGAGGTTCATAGAGACCTACTTCTCCATGTATCCCGGCATGTATTTCACCGGAGATGGGGCAAACAGGGACAAGGACGGCTACTACTGGATAACCGGAAGGATAGACGATGTCATCAATGTCTCGGGCCACAGGCTCGGAACAGCAGAGATAGAGAGCGCTCTGGTGGCTCACCCCGCGGTTGCTGAGGCAGCGGTTGTCGGATACCCGCATGAGCTCAAGGGCTGGGGCATATACGCCTATGTCATACTCAAGAACGACTACGAGCCGAGCGACGAACTGAAGAAGGAACTTGTGAAGCATGTGAGGGCTGAGATAGGGCCGATAGCCACGCCTGACAAGATACAGTTCACAGAGGGGCTGCCGAAGACCAGGAGCGGAAAGATAATGCGCAGGATACTCAGGAAGATAGCCGCAGGAATAACGGACAAGAGCGCTCTAGGAGACACTTCCACACTGGCCGACCCGACAGTCGTGGATGCCCTCATAGAGGGCAGACAGTAAAACCCCTTTCACTTTCTACTATTTTTCTTTAAAGAAGGAAAAGGAACAAATATATGAGAGATATGCGGCATCATGGCCGAGAAGGAGCTCAAAAAGGAACTTGGCATGAAGGAGGTCATCGCCACGGTCATGACATCCGTCATAGGCGGAGGGCTCTTCCTGACAACAGTGCAGATACAGAACCAGGTTCCCGTAGGCTCCAATGTGATATTCTCCTACCTTATCGCTGCGATACCCGCATTCTTCGTGGCGCTTTCGTATGCGGTGCTCTCCTCGGCCATACCGTCCTCGGGCGGGGACTACATCTACATCTCGCGCATACTTGACCCCACAACAGGTTTCCTTGTGACATGGGTGCGATGGTTCGGGATGGTGGCAGGCATAGCTGCTATAGCCATAGGTGACCTCGCGCTCATCTCCAACATGTTCACAGCGGTCGGTTGGGACTCCGCAACGGCCTTCGTGGCGGACTATGAGACATGGATAGCCATCGCCATAATACTCATTTTCCTGAGCATAAACTACTTCGGGGTGAAGATATACGGATGGGTGCAGGACATAATGCTCCTGATACTCCTTGCCGGAATACTGGTTTACATATTGCTCGGGCTTCCGCATGTTAGAATGGAGCATCTGACCGCCTCTGCCCAGGGAGGCATGCAGGATATAGTCAAGGCCTCGTCCATCGTCTTCTTCAGTTACATCGGATTCGCAGCGATAGCCGATGCGGGGGGCGAGGTGAAAGACGCTAAAAGGAACCTTCCGAGAGGGATAGTGATATCCGTCATAGCCATAGCTACACTCTATGTCATGGTGGCACTGGTGACATACGGGAGCGCTGACCTGGACTCCATCATAGAGGCGGGGAATGTCCCTGCTGTGGCCATGCTCTTCCTTCCCTCGTTCATAGCCCTGTTCATCTCCTTCACAGCGTTCATAGCCCTTGTATCGGACATAAACCCCTCAATTCTGGCCACATCCAGGCTTTCCTTTGCATGGTCAAAGGACGAGGTGGTGCCCAAAAGGCTCAGCGAGCTGAGCAGGTATCATACGCCGAAATGGACACTTGCCATGAACGGTGCCATCGCCATATTCATAGTCCTCGCATTCAAGGACTTCATAGAGGCCATAGACATAACCACGATAGCGATACTCATAACATACTCCATGGTCTGCCTCGCAACCTTCGTGATGCCCTACAAAAGGCCGGACCTGTGGAAGAAGGCGGAGGTAAAATACAGGGGAACATGGCTGATAAGCATAACCGGCATAGTAACGACCCTTCTCCTTCTGGGGTACCTTATACAGACCTCGCTGACGCAGTTCATGACAGTCGTCATATGGATCGGGATAGGGGCTGTGGTCTATCATCTGACAAGGGACAAACACCAGCTTGACTGGAGAATACTCAGGGAGAAGACGAAGGCCCTGAAAGAGATGGAAGAAGATATCCTTAAAGACCTGAAAAGATAGAATGCGGGACAAATCTGAGCAAAAGACTTATATTCATATATCAGAGTGCGCTTTCAGTGGTAAAATGAATACTGAAAGATACAAAAAATTCGTTGACATGCTGGTAGAAAAGCACGAAGCAAGCTGGGCGGCTGTTATACTCGATAACGGAGATATACCTGCATACAGAGCGCACGATGAGAAGAACTCCGAGAGGTTCCTTCGCTCCACAAGAAGCTTCTTCTGGACCATGATGAGCATGGGAGATATGGTTGACATGCCGGACCTCGATGGAAAGTATCTGGAGGTCATCTGGAATCAGAAGTACTTCTACAACTTCCTCTACATGTTCAGGCTGGAGAACGAGATAGTCATGCTCGCGACGAACAAGAGGATGGAGGAGTTCATGATAGAGCTTGTATCCGATATGGATGCTGAGATGGCGCCTCAGATTCCCGGTCTTATAGGCTTCGGAATAGGCGACTATGACGGGAACCCGATATCCACATACATAGACATGGATGCCATGCTGGAGATGGGCGACGGGAAGGAATACGGCGAGGATGAGGTGAAGAGGATATTCGAGGATGCCACCAAGATGACCTTCGAGAAGTTCCTTTACATGGGAAAGGCAGGGTTCGGAGAGGGAAAGTACATGGAGATAGAGTGGGAGAAAGTGAGCGGCTGGATGTTCCCCTACAAGGACATGGTGGCGGCCGCGATGTTCACGACAGGAAAGGTGGACACGATGATAAATGTGCTGTCCTACCTCCTGGAGAACATGCCTGACGGTGATTGAATGGCAGACGCGGAAGTGGAGGGGGCCCTGGAGAAGATAACCGTCTTCCTTCAGAGGTGGTATCCGCCTGAAATCGCTCCGCTGGTGGTGAAGAAGCAGATACAGATCACCGGCGCGATAAGGGAGGAGATGAGCGCCAAGGACATAAACCTGCTTCTGAGCAGGATAGAGAAGGTCATACTCCCGTCATTCATGAGCCCTGCAGAGGCCAGAAGGGAGATAATGAAACTGAGAAAGCAACTGGGCATGAAGTTCTGAGGAAATCTTTAAATCCCATTTCATTCTGTTTCGCCTGCTCCATCAATACATCTGACAGAGAGAACAATGTATAGAATGGCTGATTCGGGCCCTTCCGAGCCAACAGGCGAGGCACGGACTTTTCTTTGAAAAGTCCGGTGTCTTTATTGCTCGCTCACAAACTTCTTGTATTCGCAATGTATCCTGCATCTGTAATCTGCACGAAGGCACTACTTCGTGCACATGGACTCGCAAAGGCGAGTCCTGCTCGCAAGATTGCTTCGCAATCTCGCTCGTGCCACTGTAGCTCAGCAGGTGGAGCGGCTGATTCGTAATCAGCAGGTCGGGGGTTCAAATCCCTCCAGTGGCTTCATTCCCATATCATAAGTGGCTTTTCTGAAGAGCGCTCTTTCATTGCACATTATAATGTTCCTTGAGATTCTTGCTGTATTCACTCCTTACCTTCACTTCTGCCGTTATCTCCCACAATCTCTCCGAACATCTTTCCGATGATAGCGACATAGTCGCCTACCTTAATCTGCTCAGCAATCCAGCCGTCCACTTTGCTATCCAATAGTAACCCACAGTCCACTTTGATAATGCGAGTTTTTGTTTTCTTTCCTCTGTATACCTCGGACTTAATCTCACCAGCCTCTTTTACCTCGCCGACAACTATATATATCGGGTCCATTGGAAATGTGCTTATCTGCTTCAGCATTTTTTCTTCTATGTTTATCTGATGTAAATCATAGGCCATGAATTTAAAGTTTACATCGTAGATTTTACCTACCTCAGGATCAACACGGGGTAAACCCATGAAAGCTTCTATTTTAAGTTCATCAATCTCAAAGGTAGTCCAAATTTCTATTGGGTGTGGGTGATAGTCGCCTCCGGTCACGATTTCATTTTTTACCACTTTTGCTTTGCATATTACCATATTAATCACCAGGATGTGCTGTGATAATACTGCCTGAGTTTTTAGGTTTTGTAGATACTACCACCTCAATGCCTTCATAGTTGTACATTACCGATTGTCTTTCCGGCATATCTGTTTTTTCTCCATACCTCAATGTATCTTCTATGTCCTCAAGCATCCTCTGCTTCAATGCATCACCAGTGTATTCGCCCTTGTATAAATTGTAAAATCTCCTTGATCTCAATTCTTCCTCCCATATATGATCCAAGCCGAAGCCCTCATGTGGACCGCCGGATTTGTCTCTTCCCTTGATTTCAGTCACATGAAAGACATTGCTTCTTCGCTATTTATATCTTTTGCATCATCGCTTCATTTTCCTCATGATAATCTCTCCGGCAAGAAGGATAGTTCCCGATATGCCTATTGCGATGACCCCGGGAAGGAAGGGTGTGTTGATTGGGTGGAGCGCTGAGAGAACGACGAACGATTCTCCCGCCAATATTGACAGTATCGCAAGGGGAGCGCTCCTCTCCTTTGAATACAGGATGTAGATGAATGCAGGGGCAAGAACCGCAAGGCCTGAGAATGAGTTCTTCAGAAGGAAGCTCATGATGTCCGAGCCGCTTTTCAGGAAGAGATATGCGGTTATGATGGTGAAGAGCGCCATTATCCATGTGATGAGCATTCCTGCCTTCACTTCATCCATTTTCTTTCCGATGTTCAGGTCCCTGACGAACATTGTGGATATGGAGAAGAGCTGTGAGTCCGCGGTTGACATGAGCGCGGAGAGAGCGCCGAGCATCACGAGGTAGTAGAGCCATTTCGGTGTGTACCTTTCTATCATCGCTATCATCACCTGGTTGGTGCCGGCCTCTATGCCCGCGCCCCTTGCCCATACACCGATTAGAACAGGTATCAGGAAGAGAAAGGATATCACGAACGGGTAGAGCACCATGGTGCTTTTCAGGGCCTTCTCGTCCTTTGCGGTGTAGAACCTTGAGAAGAGCTGGGGGAACATGGGGTCAGCGAATATCCAGAGCACCATGAAGGAGAACCAGATGCTCACTGTGAAGTAGCCTCCTCCCCTTACGAACAATTGCGGGGCCTCGGAGTATGCGGAATCTCCGGCGGCCTGAAATCCTCCGAGGGCCGATGCGATGAAAATGCCAGCGAGCACCATTGCCGAGAACATCAGTATGCCCTGCACCATGTCGGTCCATCCCGATGCCCTCATGCCGCCTACGGACACATAGAAGGCTATGGAAAGGGTGATGACGAGCGCTCCCCCGAAAGCGGATATCCCTGTGAGGGATGCGATTATGTATCCTCCACCTACGGCTTGAACCGTGAGATAGGGTATTGTGAAGATGACCATCATGAGCATCGTGAGTATCTGCAATGGCTTCGAGCCCGCTTCTCCTCCGATGAGCTCCGCAGGGGTGACATAACCCTTCTCCTTTCCAAGCCTCCACGCCTTCCTTCCGAGGATGTAGAACATGATGGGCATGAAAGCGGTTCCGAGCGCCATAATCCCGTACTGACCGAAGCCGAGGCGATATGCCGAATCGGGAAAACCCAGGAAGAAGAAGGCGGAGAAATTAGTGGCGGTCATTGTGAAGAAAAGAATTGCTGTCCTGAATCCCCTCGATGCAAGGAAATAGTCGTCCGAGCCCTTTCTCTTGATTCTGTCGGCGTATATTCCAAGGGCGATGAGGAGAATGATGTAGAGAACTATGAAAAACACTGCAATGGTGTCCATCACTCATCCCTCCAGATGTATTTCGAGAAAAGGATGTAGTAGATCCCTGTCGCTATGACGATCGCCATGCTCCAGATAACCCAGTATGGCATCCCTGCGATATCCGGCCCTCCTTCGTTCCACTCCCAGATATCGATGGAAAGAGCCATTAGGAGAAGGAATCCTGCTGAGAAGACCATTTTAACGGACAGTCCGGCCATTTTCATCACCTTTCTGCCCGTTTCCTGGTTTCACGAGCTGGAAGCGGGAAAACAATGCTCTGCGCTGCCAGACATGACGCTGATTTAAACCTTTCTTGAGTCGTGCTCTCTGGCCAGCGCATTGAGGAGTTCGCCGACGCTCATGTCAACATTGTGTATGTTGATGGTCCCGAAGATTATGTCGGAGCTCAGCAGATATGAAACTGTATCCATTAGCCACTTCATCTCAGGTTGGCCCATTCCGTGCATAAGCAGGACCCTTCTCGGATACCATGATGGGTCTCCCGCATAGAAATCGGAGTATGCTATAAGATCTCCGACTCTTGTCTGTTCTGCCCTGAACGAAACCGGTATCAGGTTTATTCCGGCCAGATTAAGTGCCTGAATCTCTTCGCCTGAAAGCCCGAATCCGAATACGGGCTTCTGAACGCTCTCTTCCGGTGCCTCCATCCAGAATCCGGTTAAGAGGTCCTTTCTCTTCTCATCCCTCTCAAGCTCCATATATCCTCTTGTCATCATCACTATGGACACCATTGACATATATGCGATTACGAAATCAAGTGCAACATTTACGTAATAGTATTGCCGCGGGATTGCCGCACTTAAAATCACAAAAGGAATTACCGGAATCTCTGCGATTATGATGAATGCGAGTACATCTACCACCTTTCCCGATGTCAGATCCCAGCTTCTATGGAGTGAGTCTATGACCCCCACATCATTCAGAATTAGAGGATATACCGCAAATATCAGGCGTATGCTAACTATGAAAATTAGTATGAAAACAATGAGCATGGAAAAACAGGCACACACTGGGCTTATGAATATGGTGAGGAGTGCCACAATTATAGAGCCGAAAAGAAGCAGAGCTATGATAAAATATATGGCAATGATACCCGGAATCTTGCGAAGAACAATGGTGAAAATGTCCTCTCTTCTTTTTGCATCCAGATTTGCGGTGAACCTTATTGCATAGGCATCGAGAAAGAGAGTTAATAGGCTTGAAAGAATGAATATCAGAAGAAACAGTCCTAAAGATGTTACATAGGGGCCCATATCGGGAGGATTTTCTCCGACAGGCATACTGATTCCTTTGAAGACATATTGATCAAAAATGGTCTGAATGCCCATAACCGCCCCTACCATGATTGAGAGGTAGAGAAACATGTTATTCTTCGTAACTGTCCTGAATGCATCCGATAGCTTCACCCTGTCAAGGCCTATCCTATCACCCCCGGGGTATTGAAATAATAGTAAATAAATGTTTTGGTGAAATGGTTTATTTATTTGCCGATTCTGAGATCAATTCTTTCAGGCTCTCATCGGTCTCCAACACCGCCCTCTCGAAGCTTCCCCGTTTCATTGCTATGTATGAGAGCATGGCTATGAGGAGCGCTGCAGCCGTATCCAGTATGAGGTCCTGCATCGTATCCACAAGGTCTGGCTGGGTGTGGTATCCGAAGAGCTGGTCCAGTGTGAACTCACCTATCTCCCAGACCACGCCAAATGCCATTGTGAAGACGATTCCCAGAAGCACTATAAAGCCTGGCCCTGCCTTGAATGTGCTGGAGTTCCTTTCCCACAGGTAGAAGAAGACTATGAGGAGGGTCGAGAGCACCAGGGATGTGAAGCTGTGGGCTATGACATCATACATCCCGAACAGGTCGTAGAGGCCGAAGGCCATTCCCCTCTGGTGAAAGAGCATGGCCGCTGTTATCAGGAAATCGAGGAAGGCGGGGGTCACTATTCCCTTGCTCTTTTCCAGCATGAACGGGAGGAACACGATCAACAGGGATTCGATCGACTTTATTATGAGTATCGTATCACCAAGATAAATTCCCCTTGCTAGAAGAGCGAAGAAGTTGAACTTCATGATCCACGAGAGTATCAGGAATACCTGTTCGCTTCTGCGCCTTCTCGTGAAGTAGTGCTTGATGCCTTTATATTCTGCACACATTTTATTCACCCTTGATGTTCGCACCATACCTCTATATATAACTATTTCGGACAGAAATGTCTAAATATGAACCGCAATGGACATGCGTGAGGCTTTACTTCGAATCCTACGGATGCACGATGAACCACGGGGAATCCATCCTGATGCGAAAATGGAGCGCTGAGGCGGGCCATGAGATAGTGGATGCACCTGAGGATTCGGACGCCATCGTATTTTCGGGATGCATAGTCATAGACCGCACATACAGGGACATGATGAAGAGGCTTGAGGAACTGGCACAATACGATAAAAAGATGATAATCTCGGGATGCCTCGCATCCGTCTTCGCTGAGGAGATACTGCGCCTTTACCCGAATGCAATCCTCATTCCACCGCAGGACATACGGAAGATAACCGAGCATATCGGAAGGGTTGAGGAAAAAAAGGGCTTCAGGTGGGGAGTAATAGGGATAATCCCGATAGCCCAGGGCTGCATGGGGAACTGCACATACTGCATAACGAAGGTTGCGAGAAGGGAGCTGAGGAGCGCTCCCCACGATTGGATACTGGACACTGCCCGGGAAATGATATCCTCCGGAGTGAAGGAGATAGAACTGACAGCGCAGGACTCGGGGGTCTATGGGATTGACACGGGCCATGACCTGCCCGAGCTCATAAGGGACATCAACGATATTGAGGGGGAGTTTCGCATAAGGGTTGGGATGATGAACCCCGATGCGGCATCCAAGATACTGGACGGATTGATGGAGGCTTACAGGCTTCCGAAGGCCTACAGATTCCTTCACCTGCCGGTGCAGAGCGGCGACGATGCTGTTTTAAAGGACATGAGAAGGAACTACAGGGTGCAGGACTTCATTGACATCGTGGAGAAGGTGCGCTCTGCCATACCTGAGATAACGCTGTCAACGGACATCATCGTTGGCTATCCCACAGAGAGCGAGGAAGCGTTCGAAAGGAGCATGGAACTTATCGAGGAAATAAGGCCGAACATCGTGAACATAACCCGCTTCTCACCGAGGCCCTTCACGGACGCCTACGAACTGAAGCCGATAACCCAGAGGATTGTCAAAGAGCGCTCCCGGAGAATGACAGAACTTGTCTCGAGAATAACAAAGGAACTGGGGAGCGAATACATCGGGAAAAGAAAGAGGATACTGATAACCGAGCACGGAAAGAACGGCACCCTCTCGGGACGGACCGATGAATACCTGCCTGTCATCGTTAAAGATGGGAGAATCGGAGACTTCGTTGATGTGGAGATAAGGGGTGTGGGTGTGGGGTACCTTATCGGATATTAGTCAAAGACCACGAATCTCGCCGCCTTTGACACTGCCTCCCTGTGCTCCTGCGGGCTCGCCACCAGTATTCCCCAGCGGTGAACATTTCTGCGGCGGAGCGCTCCCGGTAAGGTGCTGTACTTGGATATGCTCTCCTTCCTTCCGTCCCAGACAAAGACCTCTGTCTCGTTCATTCTCGGCTCCGAGATGAGTATGTCCTTTCCCGGAATGTCAACCAGCACCTCTTTTTCATCTATGCCGGCGCGGTGCGCTATGGCCCTTTCCAGTTCCCTCTGGCGCCCTGACCACTCTGCCACAGTGCTTCTTTCCTCATCGCCCATGGATGCCAGTTCAACGCTGAGCGCTCTCTTGTAGAGCCTCCGGTATATGATGCGCTCCGCCATCTCCCTGACGAATCCGTACTCGTTCCTGAGCGCCTGCATGAGTTCGCAGTCGTTCATCATCTGTATCTCCTCAACAGGCAGGGAAAGTTCCTCAACGGCCCGGTTCAACATCATCTCCGCTATCCTTACGGTCCTGTGGAAATAGACCGATGAGTACATCAGAGCGCGGGCGACCAGCATGCCTTCAACCGCAGGAACCCCTCCCCGCTCCACCATGAGCGTTCCGTCCCTCACCATGATGGTCTCGAGGAAGCGGTCAAGGTCTATGGCCCCGTGGGCCACTCCAGTGTAATGAGCATCCCTCATCAGATAGTCTATCTGGTCCGCATCCATGGGCCCGCTGATTATTGCGGAGAGCACATCCCCGTTGTCCTTTCGGTTCCATACCCATTCGTCCGCCTGCTGCTTCTTCACATGGGATGCCACGGCCTTCGGGTCAAGGCCCATATCCTCGAGCGCTCCGGGTATGGAAGGTCCATCGCTTACCTCCAGATGCACCTCTCCCTCTATTATCCTCTGGGTTATGTCCATGTGGTCCTTTCCCTGCTTTGACTTGAACGCGACCTCAAGCGTGTGCGAGAAGGGACCGTGGCCTATGTCGTGCAGAAGTGCGGAGGCCATGACCTCCTTCCTCTCATCATCGCTCAGACCTATGGAATCCGCCATGAGCCCTGTGATGTGGTATGTGCCAAGTGAATGCTCAAGCCTCGTGTGATTGGCCCCGGGAAATACCAGGAAACCCAGACCCAACTGCCTTATTCCCGTCATCCTCTGAACCTCAGGGCTGGAAAGAAGAGAAAGAAAACCATCATCAAGCCTTATGCTTCCGTGAACCGCATCGTGTATGACCTTCATCTCCTTCGCCTCAGCTTCATGGATGCCATGGTGCATGCTATGCTCGTCGGGTCCAGGGTGGGCGCTATCACCGGCGAATACGGGGTCTCGAGCATTGAAAGGTGGTGCACCGTGTCTCCTGTGGATATGGCCTCTGCGAACATGGAAATACGCCAGGGAGCGCATTTTCCAACTATCTGAGCCCCCATGACCTTTCCGTCGGGTTTCGATGCAATGACCTTCACCGTGAACTTCTCTCCTTTCATGTACTCCGGAACCGTGTCTCCCGTGTACTTCGCAGAGACATATTCCAGACCTGCGCTCTTCACCGTATGCTCTGTGGGCCCAACAGCGGCCATCTTCACTCCGAAGAGGTCAGTTGTCCTCGTTCCAAGGTATGGCTGTACCTCAAGTTCTCCGCCTGCGGCGTTCACCCCTGCCGCCATTCCCAGCCTCACGGCCATGGTTCCCATTCCCATCGGTACTCTCTGACCCGTTATCGCATCGGTGAACTCCGTGCAGTCACCTGCGGCATAGACTCCAGGCACAGATGTCTCCGCCCTCTCGTTCACCTTTATGTGCCCTTTCGGGCCTTTCTCAATCCCCTCGAATATTTCAGTGTACGGCACATTTCCCGTGGCTATGATGACCATCTCTGCCTCCATCCTTCTTTCCTCTCCCGTATTTCTATCCCTTGCAATGACCGAAGAGACAGGGTCTCCCTCTATTAACAGCACTTCGTGCCCGTAGAGCGCCTTTATTCCGTTCCTCTCAAGTATGTCAGCCACAAGACCGGCCATGTCCTGGTCGAACATAGCGAGGAGCGGCGCGGGAAGGAACTCCACCACAGTTACCTCCTTGCCCATCTCCTTCAGGGATTCGGCGCTCTCCAGCCCTATCAATCCGGCGCCGACGATGAGTGCCTTTTCAATGCCCTTTGCGTACTCCTTCGCTCTCTTCAGGTCGTCGAGGGTCCTGAGGTAGAATATACCCTCCACATCAATTCCCTTTATCGGCGGTGCCCAGGGGCGCGCACCTGTGGCTATTATCAGCCTGTCGTATTCCATCTCCCTTTTCTCACCATCCCTCTCTATGATTGCCTTTCTTTCGTTGAAATCAACTGACACGGCTTTCCAGCCGTAGAGCGCCTCTATCCTGTTCTTTCCGAACCACTCTGGAGAGAACTCTATCAGGCCTTCGTCATCAACCATTCCCCTCAGAGCATAGGGGAGTCCGCATCTTGAATACTGGCCGTATGGCTCGGAATCAATAATCGTTATCTCCGCCTTTCTGTCGCTCTTTCTGGCGAACTGCGCCGCTGTTCCTCCGGCTGCGCCTCCGCCGAGTATAAGTATCTTCATCATAGCACCTGAACTGAATGGATTTCAGGAGCATATATATGCCTTTTGAAAAAGTGTGAAAAGGGTTTAGTGAAGCCTTGCCCCGCAGTTAGGACAGGTGTTCCAACTCGGGTCAACCTCCATGCCACAGTTCGGGCACCTCTTCGGCATGTTCGGTACTCCCTGCTGAGGTGGTTGCTGTGGCGGATACTGCTGATATGGCTGTTGCGGAGGCTGAGCCTGATAGGGCTGCTGGGGCGGCGGTCCCTGATATGGCTGCTGATATTGTTGATAAGGAACCTGCTGCTGTATCGGCGGACGAACGATGAGCCACACTATCAGACCGAGTATACTGAAGAAGAACACTATCAAAAGCCAGAGGGCACCGCTCTTTCCACGCCTCTTGGCATCCTTGTATACCCATACCAGCACATAAAGCCATATGAGAAGCACTATTATGCTCACAATACATGTGGCTCCACCGAGAAGCCCGCCTGCTAGAAGGCCTTCCCAGAAAGAAGGTGTGTAATCTGCGCCGTATTTGACCGAATAATGGAAGGAAACGTCAGACCCACCTGCGTTCTCAACCACCAGAACATATGTGCCTGCATCCAGGGTGAGGGACTCGCTAACGGTCCAGCTTATGTCATCATCTTCCTCTATGGCAGAGTAGGTTTCTCCAAGGAGATAGCGGGCATAATTATCCGAATCCATGAGGATGACGTTCACGCTTCCACCGTTTATGTCATCTATTGTATATGAAATGCCTCCGCCACTCGATGACAGATCAACCATGTATGACCAGTGATCTCCTGAAGAAATGCTTTCGTTCCCCTCGTCACTCTCAACCGCCTCCACCGCGGGCAAAAATGACGAAGATAGGATGAAGGCCACTGCAAGAGCCAGTACAAGCACTGCCATTTTCTTATTTCTTTCGACTTTTCCATCTTTCATATAAACTCCTCCGAGTTAAATGGAGAAAACAAATGCGATATATAAAAATTTTGGAGAATGGGTTTTTATATCTTCTGCCCGCAGTTGGGACAGAACTTCGCACCTTCCGGTACCTCTGCCCCGCAGTTGGGACAGCGCCTCAGCTGTGATGGTATGGATGAGGGGGTTTCCGTTACAGGCAGGCTCTGAGGCTGAGGCGGAACATATTCCTCTGATGGCGGCTCTGAAACCGGTGATGGAGCCGGTACCTCTGCAGGTTCGGAGGGCTGAGAAACAGGCTGAGGTGGGATTGTTGCTGATGCATCAGAAATCCCTTCTGACCCGGACTGAGTAGCTGAGTTCACAGGCTGAGGAGGCACATACTGGGGAGGGGGTGTGGAATAGTCCTGCTGCCCCTGTGGGTACTGCTGAGGCGGAGCCTGATAGGGCTGGCCCGGCGGTGGCTGCTGATATCCCGGCGGGGGTGCCTGATACTGCTGGTTAGGATACTGCTGGTACTGGGGCTGTGGCTGCGGAGACTCATCGAGCTTCAGATATGCCAGAAGCATGAAGATGAAGGGTATGAACAATATGAAAATCCCTATTATAAGCCATTTCACGCTCTCCTCCTTGGCCCTTCTGACATCTCCCATGTCCAGGGCCGGGATGACCACTTTCTTCACCTGAAGAGCGCTGTAATATCCAAGAAAAGCGAGTATGAAGTATATCACCGAATATACTATCATGAAAAGTCCGCCGTAACTTATCCACAGAATGCCCTCGACAATGTCCACGATCCCTAGCAGGCCAAGTATGGCCCCCATTACAAGGAAAGTTATGGATGCTATGTGAAGCATATCTCTGGCTTCCCTCAGGTTGGGCGGCATATTCGGTGGTGCCGCTGTCTTGTTCATTATCTGGTTTATGTCCTCCGAGATTGACATACCACATCATCCTCCTTCTCGTTTATATGTTTTTCCGTCATTCTGGCCATGATAAGAAGAGATACGGAGATAGCAAATGCATCAGCTAGGAAATCGAGAGGGTCTGTGGAACGGTTCGGAACAAAATACTGGTGGACCTCGTCAGAAAAGGCATAGAAAGCGCCGGATATATAGGTTATCATGTATGTATTTTGCCTGTGAATTTTACTTCTATCAATGGCTCTAAAAAGCATAAAACCGAAGAATAGATATATGAAAAAATGAGCGATTTTATCAAAAAAAGGTATGGAGATCCCGACAGTCTCATCGCTTGGAGGGTGTGAAAATGATGAGAGCATGAATATTCCGGCAGCATAGAGAACAGTCACCGCCCAGAGAAAACGACTGTCGTTCCATATTCCGGATTTCTCGTTAGCGGGAGTCCCCGGCATCTTTTCCACCGGCCCCCTCATTCTGAGCTTCGACGGCTTTTACGGATGATTCGGAACTGGGTTCGATGGTGTCTTCATTCTTCGGAGATTCAGATTCTCCGGATTCAGGTGGCTCTTCATCCACTGATGATATCTCAGGGCCCTCTTTATCCGAGGAAATAGTGTCATCATCCACAATGTCTTTGCCATCTTCCTCATCGTATTCGAGCTCGGCACCGCAATATGGACAGGTTCTGGTTCCATAAGGTATGAGCCTCTCACAGACGGGGCATTTAATGTACTCTCCTTCCTCTTTTCTAACGGTAAGGGCCTCTTTCTTCTGGCGTCTTGCAACCTTCGTCCACCAGTACATACCTATGAGAATATATGTCAGTCCACCTATTTGAAGGAAGATGTGCAGAGCCGAATAAGGAAGAGATACGATCATAAAACTGTTCTTTTCAATGTTCTGTGGGCCGAAAAAGAAGAAGCTGCCGGTGTTATTGACAAGCTTTGAATTGTTATACACATAGATGCTGAATATATATGTTCCTCTGTCGAGCTGCACCTCGGAGTAGAAGGTCGTCTCGTTAGTTCCGTTGTATCTCTCCATCCAGCCCTCGTAATACTGTTTATTCATGTCTATACCTGACATGACCTTCAGGCGAATCGTTATATTGTTGGCCTGACCCGGAACGACAGCGCTGAAATTGAATGACTGGCGGCTATTGCCCCCGATGTACGGCTCAACGTTTACCTCACTTACAACATAGTGTTCAGAGTTTATGCTGTCCGGATACTGAACAGAATAAAGAGCATCGGTGTACATAACCGAATATGCGGGAACCATTATGAGGAATATGGCAGTTGCCAGTATGGCCAGCTTCTTTGGCTCCTTTATACCCAACCAGACGAAGCCGAAAAAGGATATGACTCCCATGAGTATTCCTGCCATGCATGCATCTTGGGGTGAGTTTACAGAAATCCATATCAGACCAAGATTCGTAAGCAGGACAAGTGCGAATGCAAGGGGCATATTCAGCCTCTTCTCCTCCAGAATCGAGAGGATGTTTCCAGCGCTCTTAAAGGGATCGCTCATACCTCTTCATCCCGTTGCTCTATTTAAAACCTTCATATCTATTCGATGTTTGTGCCACATATCCTTTATATAGTGAAAGAAGAGGCTATGGCATACAACACCTTCTCTCTTCCCTCCTTTTTGGGAAGAATGACGGAGTGATGGAATGAAAAAAAGAATGGCGGTGATGACCCTTGCCCTTATACTGGCCCTCGCACCCCTTTTAGCGAGCGCAGGCTATTCTGAGCCGTCGAAGTATATGATAAAGGCGGATGGATTCACCATATCCATAGATTCCTCACATCCGGCACTCAAGTTCTACAGGGAGAACTCCACGGAACCTGATTTCTCAATATCATATGACCGTCTTATTCTCTATTCGGGAGATATTGAAAGACCGGAATACGTATCCAATCTCTCTGCGAGCTCATGGCATAGTATGGTTGGCAACAGCACGGAAGAGAACGGGACTGTGAGAACCGTTGTAACAATGACATCAACAATATCCCTCAGCGGAGAGAAAGACATAGGTGATTGGGGCCTCCTGAGCTTCACTTTCCTTATACTGGCCCGCGGAGAGCATGCTCAGCTTGGAATATCCATGAGCATCTCTGGAATGAAGCCCGTGGAATCGTGCTCAAACCTCGCAATAGTGCAGAGCATAGGAGGAGATGCAAGTTTCGTTCCCGATTCCGATGAGATAATCATCTCAAATGTCTATTACCGCTGGAACCCCACAGCCACTGTGGACATTAACGGAGCCCATGAAAAGAGGGATGTCGGAGCAGAGTATTCGGACCACTCACTCTCGCTTATATATCCGTACAACAGCGGTATGCAGAGTATAATGCACGTCTCAGGTCAGGTTGAACTCGGACATGCGGCTGTGATGCCGGATTACTTCTCTGATGCCCTCGGATACGGACTTGGAATGCTCAGCATTGCCGGGCTGCTCGGGATAAGCTATGCCGTGAAGGGCAAAAGAAAGAAAAGCCCCTTTGACATGGATTCCCCCATATACAGAAAATAATTCTAAAGTACCTTCTCTCTTCTCTTTTTTCCTTTTCCATTTAAAATTTAGATAAAATCAATTGAATGAATTGCATTATTCACATCATATTTTCTTTGAGAAATTCCTCGACCTCCGGTATCTCACCCTGATATATCAGATATGCGTTTGGCGGTTCCCGTGGTGTTATCTCTCCGGCAACAGGCGTTAGCATCATCTCCCTGACCTCTTCCCTGTTCTGCGTGTGCCCCAGGACCCATCCGAGTTTGACATATGCAACCTCAGGAAGCATGTTCCCTGCCGGAACCACTCCGAGCTGCAGAAGGTCCCTTCCGGTGTCATAGACATACATATGTGCATAGCCCCAGAGGGTCTGAACTGTCATAAACACATGAATGCCCTCTTCTATAGCCCTTCTGAGCGGCTCGTAGAGTGGCTTGTTCACATGTCCGAGTCCCGTGCCAGCTATCACTATTCCCCTATATCCGTTATCCACTATTGAGTCGATTATATCCGGTTTCATGTTTGGGTAGTAATAGACCAGCGTTACCCTGTCATCGAATACGGCGTCCAGTTTAACCTCCGTGTCCTTCCTGCGTCGGTTGTAATCCTTTCTGAATGGCTTTATCTCGCCCGGGCTCGCCATTCCAAGAGGTATGTCACTTATGGTCCTGAATGTGCTCCTGTAACTGCTGTGCATCTTTCTCACACGGGTTCCTCTGTGCAGAAGGTTGAACCTGTCGCTGGTCGGCCCGAACATAGATATCATGACCTCTGCTATGTCTCCGTTGGCCGCAACATTTGCAGCTGTCAGAAGGTTGAAAGCCGCATCTGAACTGGGACGGTCCGAAGAGCGCTGCGAGCCCACAAGAACTACAGGGACCGGAAGATTCTGAACCATAAACGAGAGGGCTGCGGCGGTATGGTGCAGTGTGTCCGTGCCGTGTCCGATGATTATGCCGTCGGCTCCGTTCTCGATCTCCCTTGCTATTGCTCTGGCGGTACCCATCCACTGCTCCGGGCCCATGTTCTCGCTGAAGACAGCATACAGCTTCTCAGTCTTTATGTTACAGATATCAGCCAGTTCCGGCACAGCTCCGTAGAGTTCCCCGGGAGAAAAAGCAGGTATCACGGCGCCTGTCCTGTAATCGAGCCTTGATGCTATTGTTCCCCCTGTTCCGAGAAGCGTGACATTCGGCTTATCCGGGTCATAGGGAAACTCCTTTTCAGGAACATGATAATGACCGACCTTCTCTCCAACGACCTTCGCGCTCCTTATCCCTTTGACCGCTATTCCGACATTGTATCCGATATCCATCTTCAGGACTATATGGTCTGGGTCTCCGGTCTCAGCCCGTGGGAGTATGATACCTCTGAACTCGCCTTTGTCAGTCCTGAGTATCACTTCATCCCATACCTTCAGGTTGAATCTTTTCATGGCTTCGAGCGCAGGTCCGCGGTATCCTTTAGTATCGGCCATAACCCTGCATCCGGGGGGGTATAATAACCCTTTCTACCGCTTCCTTCCGTGTATGATGAAGCCGGTGTGCATGAGGCCGTTGTAGGCAGGCCTTGTAGCCCCTTCCTTCGCGCTGATCTCGCGCTCTATGCTCTCCGTGGCGGACATGCCAAAGAACCCTCCATTCATGGCTAGTACGGTCTTTTCCACCTGATTGAATGTCGGGACATAGACACAGAGATGGCCTCCTGCAAGCAGAACGGACGATATGTTTGGAAGGGCTTCCCATGGGGTAGGCATATCCAGAACAGCAGAAGAGAACCTCTCCGATATCTCAGCGCTCCCCACTTCCCCTTTCCTTATCTCATATCCTGTGAAACCGAATCTCTCAAGATTCTTTTCTGCCACGGATATTGACCTCTCGCTGATATCGTAGCTTATCAGCCTTCCGCCGGGCATTATCGAGTGGAGTATGGCGGCGCTCATCCACCCGGAACCGACTCCCGCCTCGAGAACCGTGTCGCCCGGCCTTATGTCACACATCCGTATGATCCTCGATGCGTCCTTCGGGAGTATCACCTGAGGGCCCCTTTCGAACTCTGAGACCATGTCATCCAGAGATGCCGGATAGACGGTGAATTCCTGTCCCCAGAGGTTCAGTATGTCCCCGTATTCCATGCCGATGAGCCTTGACAGGTCCGCAGTTCCGCTACCTATTCTGCTCATCCCCCTGCTTACCCTGACAACGATCCTTCTTTTTCCAAGAAGAAGTACGGCATCTCCCTCCTCTATCACTTTCTCACCTTATCTTGTCCAGTGAGAACGAGCCCATATCTATGCCGCTCTTGCTGAATGTGTACCTTATCCACGCCCTGCTCTGGACATCACATATTCCCCTGACAGCCAGGAAGTTCCTGAGGTTCTCCACCTTGAACTCTATGGTTCCGTCCATCAGGTGGCCGAGCATGGAGATGTCAGTCTCGGAGTGCATTCCCTTCTCAATAGCATAAAGGGCAACGGCCCTCTCCCTTTTCCTCTTTCCGACAAAGGGTTGAAGGAACTTGAACGCTGTGTTCGGGTCAAGGTATGCGATGAGGGTTGAAACCGACATAAAGGCCAGCCTGTAATATGGGTGCTTCTCCTTGTATCTATTTGCAACCTCATCCACCGCTTTCAGTATCGCATCGGTATCTGTGGCATCCTCAATGTATGTCGTATTCGGTTCCTCGGAGGAATCCCCCATGCTTCTTGAGTAGGAATCAACATAGCTCACAAGACCCATCTCTTCGTATTCCTCATATGTCGGAAGAACGAACATCATCTCCTCCCTTATCTGGGCCACGGACTTGTCGGTGAGGACCCATATGCCCGGTATTCCCTTCTTCAGGCCTTCAGCTATGAAAGAATTTACAAGAACCTCCTTTCCAACGAAGGCCGGACCATAGAGCAGTATGTTCGAACCTATCGGGAAACCACCGTACAGCAGGTCGTCCAGCCTTGGGGTGCCCGTCTTTATCTTCTCCTGCTTGAGCTCTATCTTTATCTCCTCTTCTCTCGCCTCTATCTCCTTCTCCACCATTCCCTGCTCCATCTCACGGAGTTCTTCCATCTTGTTCCTTATATACTGCTCCCTGACCTTCAGTTCTTCTTCCTTGCGTGCAATCTCTCTCTCAAGGTCCTCCAGCCTGCGTTTCATCTCCTGCTGCTCTATGCTGCCGACATCCTGCTGTGCATGCTGGAGCTTTCTGAGCTCTGCCTTCAGGACCTCTTCCCTGTGCCTGAGGTCCTCTTCCCTTCTAAGAAGCTCATCTTCCTTGAATTTCAGCGGTTCTCTGAGCTTCTCCAGCTCATCTTCCTTGAATTTCAACTGCTCTTTAAGGCGCTCTATCTCCTTCTCTCTGACCTCTACCTCCTTTTCCTTTGATGCGAGCGCCCGTTCCTTCTCCAGAATCTTCTTTTTCTCTTCCGGAAGGTCCTTGATCTTCTCCAGATCTATCATAACTGCGGTGCCGGCCTGAGCCTTGAGGGATTCCACTTCAACCTCAAGCTTGGATATCTTTTCCTCGTATTCCTCCTTCTGCTTCTCGAATTCGGATTCCTTTGCCCTGAGTTCGGCCTCGAACTGTGCCCTTAGCTGTTCTACACGCTCCTCGCTAGCCTCAGCGCTTATCTGGGTTATCTTCTCCTGCAGAAGGTTCAGTTCATCCTCTTTGGCCTTGAGCTCGGCTTCCTTATCTATTATCTGCATTTCACGCTCTTTAGCTGCCTTTTCATCCTCGGGCATCTTTTCCTTCAGAAGGGCGATTTCCTGTTCTTTGGCCTTCAGCTGTATTTCCAGCCACTTCTTGGAGTGCTCCGCAGCCTCAAGCTTTGCTTTCAGCTCCCTCGTCCCAGCTTCCTTCATCTTCTTCTGCTGTTCCTTAACATATTTTATGAGGGCAACACTGCTCCTCTTTAGCTTCTGGACCTCCTTTTTCAGGCTTGCAACCTCTTTTCTGGAGCGCTCCAGTTCAAGTCTTAGTTTCTCACGCTCTTCCACCAATTTCTCCGCATCGAAACCGTCCTTTGAGAATGCTTTGAGTTCCTCCCGGATAATGTTCTGCATCCCCTCCATCTCTGATTCGAGGTCCTCTATCCTCTTTTTCAGCTCTGCTATCTCCCTGTCCTTTTCCTTGAGTTCCTTTTTCTTCTCCTCAAGTTCCTTGACAACCTCAGGTGAAGGCGATGCTAGATCCTCGTTCAACCAGCTGTGGAACGCATCATCCTCTCCCTCGAGCCACCTCTTGAGAGCCTCGGCGCTATCGTCATCCGCGGAAGAGACTGCAGTCTCAGAGACCACCGCATCTCCTCCTTTAAGCCAGTCGAGAAGGTTGTCCTCCTTTTGCTCCTTTTTAGGGGGAGCCTTCTTTTTAGGCTTTTTCTTAAGATTGAGCTTTTCACCCAAAACTGGCACCTCAGCCTCTTTTTAGGGACAGAAATCGTCTCTTATATTTATACTTGACTGTTCTCATATTCAATCGGGTCCTCATATCCTGCTTCCCTGAAGCCTTTTAGCCTTAATTTGCATGAATCACATACCCCGCAGGCCTTCTCACCGCCTTTGTAACAGGACCATGTGAGCTCGTACGGAACGCCGAGTTCCATGCCTGTGCGAATTATATCCGCCTTGCTCATGTCTATAAGTGGATACTTTATCTCTATTGGCCTTCCCTCGACCCCTCTCTTCGTACCGAGGCGGGCAACATCCTCGAACGCCTTGTAGTATTCCGGCCTGCAATCCGGATATCCCGAATAATCAAGGGCATTGGCACCGATGTAAATGGCATCCGCATCCTTGACCTCCGCATAGGCGAGCGCATAGCTGAGAAGTATGGTGTTCCTCGCAGGGACATAGGTGACCGGTATCTCATCTGCCATGTGCTCCTCATCCCTGTTCTCAGGGACCTCTATGCTCTCGTCGGTCAGTGCGGAGCCACCTATCCTGTCCAGTTCAAGCCTCAGAATCATGTGCTCCTTTGCCCCGAAGTGCTTCGCTATCGCCTTAGCGCTCTCCAGTTCCTTTTCATGCCTCTGCCCGTACTGGAAGCTGAGCGCATAGAGTTCGTAGCCGTCTTTCTTCGCTATGGCCATGCAGGTGGAGCTGTCAAGGCCTCCGGATAGAAGGACCACCGCTTTCTTCATGATTACAAAAGCATGTAGTTCCTTTTAAGCCTTTCCACCAGCATTTCAGGGGTTGGAAGCGGTTCCTGAGCCCCGTGGCCTTCAACAGCGATGCTCGCAACAGCGCTCCCCAGTATCGCAGAGTCGAACACATCCTTGCCATCGTATCGCCCGGCGTAGAAGCCTCCGCGGTATGCGTCTCCTGCCCCTGTGGTGTCCACGACCTTCTCCGGCCTGAGCGCATCTATCTTCTGCTTCACCACCACCGGCTTCCCTTCGGAGTTCCCTCCTTCCTGAATGATGAAACTGCCCTTCTCGCCCATGGTCTTTATGGCCGCAAATATGCCTGTGTCCAGTATCTGGTCCTCGCACCTGTATCCCATTATCTCCTTCACCTTTTCCATCTCCGCCTCGTTGCAGAAGAAGATGTGTGTGAGTTCCAGCATCTCCTGAAGGTGCTCCCTGTCATAGACATAGTGCAGTTCCTGCCCCGGGTCAAATGAGACATACATCCCCTTCTTCCTTGCATACTTCGCTATGTCAATGTTGTACTCAGGCCTGCCCGTGGATATGTGCACCCACTCGGTACCATCCGCGGGATAGACCCTCTCGTATTCATCCATCTTTCCCATCACACCCTGAAAGACGAAGCCTCTCTGCCCTTCTGGAGTGTTCACTATCCAGACCCTAGGTGACATCCCTTCCTTGACCACAAGGCCTGAAATGTCCACGCCCTCGTTCTCAAGCCTTTTCCTGTAATCCTCGGGAAAATCGGTGCCCACGAATGCGTGCAGTGCAACGGGAACGCCGAGCCTTGCCACGGCCATGGCTATGTTCGCGCCTGTCCCACCGTACCTTATGTAGTATCCGTCTATGCCCGTGAACTCCTCATTTTCCGGAGCCTTCGGGGATTCTATTATCGTGTCCATTATTGCGTGGCCATACACTGCGAGGAATGCCATAGGGTGAAATGCGCTTTCGATAAAACACTTCTCATGCCGGCACCAGTGCCTTCAGCCTTCGCATGGCCTCCATCCTCTCCTTATCCCCTATTTTAGCGGAGGAGAGCGCTTCCTCCATGAACTGCGTGGCCTCGTCCATGGCCTTCCTGTTCACGGGATACGGCACTCCGTCCTTTCCTCCGACCGCAAACGAATATTTCACAGGGTCCTTCCATGAGGGCGCTTCGCCGTATATAAGTTCGGACACAAGGGCCAGGGCCTTAACGGTCCCTGCTCCGATGCCCTTCATTCCGAGAAGTTCGTCGTAGTTCCGCGGCTGGAACTCGTATGCCATCTTCAAGGCCTTCCAGTCTACCCTCTTCGGCATGTCCAGGTGCCTCGCCTTCCTCACAGGCTCATCGTAGTTGAAGAGGGTTCTCTGTGGCGATACCGAGGATATCTCGTTCATTATATGCTCGGGCCCGTCGTTTATCAGGTCCAGCGATATCTTCCTGGCATTCTCGCTCTCCCTGGCGCTCATGTCAAGCGCTTCTCCCACATCAACGCCTTTCAGGGCTGTCCTCGGCTCCTCTGAAAATGATTTGATACCATGCAGCCAGTGGTATCTTCTGGCATAGCCCTTCTCCTCCATGAGCCCCTGCTGGACCACGGCCCACCTTCCGTCCTCGTCCACGAGCATCGTGTGGTGGTATATCTCGTGGCCGTCCTGCAGTGCCGCGCTGTCCACCTTCGCGGCCATCCTGCTTGAATGGATGAGGGGATCGGCATCAAGGTCGAATCCTTCGGCTATCGTCCTCAGCTCGTAGGGTGTCCTTCTGGATGCCTTTCCCTTTCCCCCTGCCACCTTTATTCCGAGCTCCTTCTTTGAAAAGGCTTCTTTTAGAGCGCCCATGGTCACCGTTGTTGTTCCCGACGAATGCCAGTCGAAGCCTATGGCGCATGAGAATGACTGGAACCAGTAGGGGTCCGATATCCTTCTCAGGAACTCATCTCTCCCGTGTTCCTCGATGACGATCCCGACTATCGCTCCCGACATCCTCACCATTCTGTTGAAGAGCCAGCGCGGTGCCTTTCCTCCGTGTAGCGGCAGGTTAGCGGTTCCTGTGTGCACAAAGGCATCTCAGAAAAATGGTATTTAAATGGGTTTGAGGGAGGTAGGTGAAAGTGTCACTTCCTCCTTCTTATCCAGAGAGCAGCGCTCCCCGAAACCCCCAGTGCAATGATAAGCATCGGTGCTGTGAATCCGGGAGTGCTTCCTTTTTCTCCGTCTCCTGAGCCTCCATTTGTCCCCTCATCTCCGCCGCTTCCTGATGTACCTGTGCCTCCTCCAGTTCCATTATCACCTGTTTCTCCTCCGGCACTACCTGATGTTCCATTGCCTCCATCCTCATTTCCACCTGTGCTACCCTCGCCAAAGGCATAGAGATAACCATCC
>JALTFR010000039.1 GCA_027006785.1 Thermoplasmata archaeon
TGTGGATGCCCGTAAGGTTCCCAGCACTCCGATGATGGAGATATACCTCGTGGACAGCATTAAGAACGACCTTGACTCGGTTAAAAAGGTGGCCTCCAACATAGAGATAACCACTCTAAAAGAGATATGCTCCATAGAGACCGATGTGGCCCACATGGAGATAGTCGTCAGACCTGACAGAGAAAAGATGAAGAAAAAGGACCTGAGCACAGAGGACATAGTTGGAAAGATAATGAAGATACGGGGACTGAAAGCGAGCGTGAATGTTGAAGGAGATGAGATACATATAAAGATGGACGAGTTCTCTTTCAAGGTCCTTCAGGACACCCTCGGAACAGTGCGCAACCTCACACTGAAAGGCATAAAGGGAATCAAAAGGGCCATCATAAGGAAGAATAACTCCGGCGACGAATATGTCATATATACGGAAGGTTCAAATCTGGCAGAGGTGCTTTCCATGGATGAGGTAGACCCTGTGAGGACCAGCACCAACAGCATAATGGAGATAGGTGAGGTTCTCGGAATAGAGGCTGCCAGAAATTCCATAATAAAAGAGGCCTATAATACACTGTCAGAACAGGGTCTTTCCGTGGATAAGAGGCATATCATGCTTGTTGCGGATATAATGACCAACGATGGAAATGTGCGGGCCATAGGCAGGCACGGTATATCCGGAAGAAAGACCAGTGTGCTGGCAAGGGCTGCCTTTGAGATCACGGCAGCGCACCTGCTACATGCAGGTCTGATAGGAGAAGAGGACATGCTCACCGGTGTTGCCGAGAACATCATAGTCGGACAGCCGATAACCCTCGGTACCGGTGCGGTGAAGCTGAAATATGTAGGAAGAAAGAAGATGGAGGAATAGAATGAACATAGAGAGAAGTCTGAAACTGCTTGTGGAAAGCGGAAAGGTTTACTTTGGCGTGGACCAGGCGAAAAAGGCAGCAAAAACGAAAGAGGCGAAGATGATAGTGGTCTCGAAGAACTGCCCTGAAGAAGCCTTTTCAGGAAAAAAATACAAAAACGTTCCGGTATATCACTTCAAGGGAACGAGCACTGAACTGGGCGCTGCCTGCGGGAAACCATTTGCAATATCTGCATTGACGGTGATAGATGCAGGTGAATCGGACATACTGGATGCAGGAAAGGAGTAGACATGACGCAGGAAATAACATTCACCGGAGAACTCCTTGGATACATACGCATATTCGAGCAGGTTACCGGCACACAGGTCAAGGACTGCCTTGAAACCCCGGAGAAGATAGTCTTCATAGTGGCTCCCGGGCAGGGAAGCAAGGCCATCGGAAAGAGGGGCGAGACCGCAACGAAGCTCAGGGAGATGCTGAAGAAGAATGTCCAGATAATCGAGTTCAACGAGGACCCGAAGGTCTTCCTGAAGAACATATTCTGGCCCTACGGCGTCCAGAATGTTGAGATAGAGGACAGAGGAAGGATAGTCCACGCCACGATAACGGTGAAGCCCGAGAACAAGGCCAGGGCCATCGGAAAGCACGGCGCGAACCTTGACCTTGCCCGCAGGATAGTCAACAGGCACTTCGAGATAAACAGCGTCTCGGTGGCATAGGTTTTTAATAACCCCTTCCAATCCCTTTACCATGAGACCGGCCCTGCAGGTTGCACTGGACTTCATGAACCTACCGAGAGCGCTCCGCATTGCAGAGAGCGCTGTTAATGGCGGGGCCGATTGGGTGGAGGCAGGCACACCGCTGATAAAGAGCGAGGGGCTTGAGGCCGTCCGCTCCCTGAAAAAGAGATTTCCGAACCACACTGTTGTTGCAGACCTCAAAACCATGGATGTCGGAGGGCTGGAAACTGAGATGGCCGCGAAGGCGGGAGCAGATGTTGTGACAGTTCTCGGAGTCTCCGATGACGGGACAATAGAAGAGGCCGTAAGAGCAGGCAAGAACTTCGGAGCCAGAGTAATGGTGGACATGCTGGGCGTTGAGGACAAGATCAAGAGGGCTAAAGAGGTGGAGTCACTCGGCGTGGATTACATCTGCATACATGTGGGCATAGACCAGCAGATGAAGGGGAAGGACCCCTTCGATGAACTGAAGAGGATAGCAGGCGAGGTCTCGCTGCCAATCGCCGTAGCAGGAGGAATAAACTCGGAGAGCGCTCCCCGTGCTATCGAGAATGGTGCGACCATAGTCATAGTCGGAGGAGCGATCATCAAGGCCGAGGACCCTGAGAGAGCGGCGAAGGAAATAAAAGAGGCCATGGAAAAGGGAGAGGGAAAGAGGACGGAACTGTATCGCAAATACGGTGAAGATGAGATAAGGAAGGCCTTTGAACTGGTCTCAACACCCAATATAAGCGATGCGATGCACAGAAAGGGTGCCATGCACGGAATAATCCCCAGAATAAACCCGGGAAGGAAGATGATTGGCAGAGCCATTACGGTAAGAACAATGGATGGAGACTGGGCGAAACCCGTCGAGGCCATAGAGAGGGCTGAGAAAGGAGATGTGATAGTAATAGACGCAGGCGCTGGGTACAACGCGATATGGGGGGAGCTCGCTTCGTGGTCCTGCAAGGTGAAGGGCGTCGCGGGAGTTGTCATTGATGGCGCTGCCCGCGACATAGACGCGATAAAGGAAATGGATTTCCCTGTATTTTCAAGGAACATATCCTCCAACGCAGGAGAGCCAAAGGGCTATGGGGAGATAGGCGTGGAGATAGTCTGCGGCGGCCAGACGGTCAGGGAAGGTGACTGGGTAATCGGAGATGAGAGCGGCGTGGTCGTAGTTCCAAGGGAAAGGGCCGTCGAGATAGCGAACAGAGCGCTCGATGTCAGGGAACACGAGGACAGAATAAGGGCGGAGATAAAGGAAGGCAAGACCCTATCCGAAGTGATGGAGCTGGACAGATGGGAGAAGATAGGGTAAGGTTTAAATCAAAGATTGAATAAGGCGTGAAAGCCGAAGAGATGAACGCAATGGGCTCGTGGCCCGAAATCTTTCTTTATGCTCGCTGTGCTGGCTCACCCTCCAAAGAAAGAGCTCGTCTAGAAAGAACGCGACCTTTCATTTGAAAGGTCTGGTCGCACGGGCGTGACCGTGCTCCACTCGGGTTCGCCTGCTCGCTCGCAAACATTAAATCTCTTAAACATTCACCTAACCGCAATGGGCGCGTGGCCTAGCCTGGATACACGACCTTCCATCCGAATGGTCTGCTCGCGAAGATGAACTTCGCTCGTGGCGGCCTGCCGCCCCGGAGCCAAAACCTCTTAGTATACGCAAAATGGGCGCGTGGCCTAGCCTGGATATGGCGGCAGCCTCCTAAGCTGCAAGCCGGGGGTTCGAATCCCCCCGCGTCCGTCGGGCTCTTTCTTTTCTGCTCGTTGCGCTGGCCCACCCTCCAAAGAAAGACACCACACGAGGAGTGGCGCCTCCGAGTGCGGGACTTCCGCAGGAAGTCCGTGGATGGGAAAGAACACGACCTTTTCAGAGAAAAGGTCTGGTCGCACGGGCGTAACCGTGCTCCACTCGCTCGGCCCTGCTCACGCTAATATTCCAAAAATGGCCTTTCCGAGCCGATAGGCGAGGCAGGGACTTTTCTTTTAAATCTCCAGTGTATTTTTTGCTCGTTGCACTGTAAAGAAATTCGGGGGGTGGAGATTTTACAGATGCTTTCTTCTCAATGTCGGGCAAAAAGGTTTTAAAATGCATCGGGATGCTCAGCACGGTGATATATTGGCAAAACACAGGATAGCCGTACTTCCCGGAGACGGAGTAGGTGTAGAGGTGATAGAGGCCGCGATGCTGGTGCTTGAGGAGATAGGTCTGGATGCCGAGTACATCTACGGGGACATAGGATGGGAGTTCTGGAGGACCGAAGGAGACCCTCTGCCCGAGAGGACCATAGAGCTCATGAAAAGCACGGATGCCGCCCTTTTTGGTGCCATAACATCGAAACCGAAGGAAGAGGCACAGAAGGAACTCGTTCCGGAACTTCAGGGCAAGGGGTTGCAGTACTTCAGCCCGATAGTCAGGCTCAGACAGGAGTTCGACCTCTATGCGAATGTCAGGCCCGCCAAGGCATACAAAGGGAATTCCCTCAATTACAGGGACGACATCAACATAACTGTCTTCAGGGAGAACACGGAAGGCCTTTACGCAGGAGTGGAGTTCTACCCGGTTCCCGAGGAGATAGATTCCGCGCTCCAGACCCATAAGAAATACCAGAGGTTCGTAGGAGAGGACAAGGCCATATCCGTCAGAATAATCTCTAAGAAAGGTGCCGAGAGGATCGTTCGGAGCGCATTTGAGTTCGCCCGGGACAATGGGCTGAAGAATGTCACTGTCGTCGAAAAACCGAATGTGCTGAGGGAGACCAGCGGGCTCTTCGTCAGGACCGCCAGAAAGGTGCATGAGGAGTTCCCGGAGATAGAGATGTGGGAGACGAACATAGACGCCCAGGCCATGTGGCTCGTGAAGAACCCGGAGAAATACGATGTTCTGGTGACCTCCAACTTGTTCGGCGACATAATCTCTGACCTTGCGTCACAGTTGACAGGAGGCCTTGGGTTTGCAGCCTCCGGGAACATGGGAGAGAAATACGCCGTCTTCGAGCCGGTGCACGGCTCTGCACCCAAGTATGCGGGACAGTACAAGGTGAACCCCATTGCCACCATAAGGGCCGTCAGAATGATGCTCGACTACCTCGGAGAGCACAAGAAGGCTGACAGGCTCGAGAGGGCCATAGAGATCGTTGTCGAGGAAGGCAAGGTGAGGACCTACGACATGGGCGGAGATGCCGGAACCCTCGATGTCGCAAGGGAGATAGCGAAGAAGTACTCCGAGCAGTAAGCTCATATACCCTTTTCCCTTTTCTTTTCCGTGCTTCGAGTGAGGAACCTTTCCAGCGGCAGCAAAGGGAATTCAACCCTGGTGTGGACCGACGATAATGCCATTCTTCTCGATGCAGGGATAAGCGCTCTCCAGGTGCGCCGGAGGGTGGCCGATTCAGGCATTGAGATAGAGGATGTTGATGCCATACTGATATCCCACGAGCACATAGACCACATAAGGGGAATAGATGTGCTTTCCAGAAGGTACGGGAAGAAGGTATATGCCACATCCAGAACCTGGGAGAACATGAAGATAGTGCCTGATGAAAGAGGGATTCTGAGAAGGGAGATGCGCTTCGGTGACATAGTGATAAGGACCTTCCCTGTTCCCCACGATGCGGTTGACCCTGTGGGCTTCGAGATATACCATGAGGACAGCAAGGTCGTTGCCGTGACCGACATAGGCCATGCTCCGCCATATCTCCTCGAGACCATGAAGGACGCATCCTTAGTTCTTATAGAGTCCAACCACGATGTGGACATGCTGCAGAACGGACCGTATCCGTACTACCTGAAGCAGAGGATACTGAGCGAGGAAGGGCACCTGTCAAACGAGGACTGCGGAAAGGCACTTGCCTCTTCCCTTAACAGGGACGCTGTGGCCGTTATGCTGGCCCATCTCAGCGAGGAGAACAACACCCCTGAGCTAGCGAGGAGAACCGCAGAGGAGAATGTGGATGTCCCTGTGATAGTAACAGGTCTGGAGCCGACGGACATCATCGAGCTTTGAGAGAATTCAGTATCATATCCGCTATCCGTTCCATGTCCGAGGCATCCATCCCCCTGTGAGTTACCTCGGCAACCCCTATTCTTCCAACGGCATCAACGATGATCCCGTTTCTGTCCAGCGCATCGCTGAACTCCTGTGGCGTGAGGCCCCATCTGCTCATGAGCATATCTGTGTCCAGAAGCAACTGGTGAGACTCCGTGTATATCGGGTGAAATCGTATCGGTATCTCGCGTTCATGGAGCGCTCTCCCGAGGACCTTTGCATTCTCAACCACCTTTCTTCCATAGTCCCTGTCCTGTTCAAGTTCATACATGGCATGGCCTAGGGCCGCTATCCTGTTCAGGTGCGGGTTGTCCATGGTTCGCCATGTTGTGTTGAACCTCACCCTTTCAATGAGTTCATCGTTGTAGACCAGAACGAGCCCGCCCTGAGGGCCATAAAGGCTCTTGTGCGTTGAACCCACAAGGATGTCCACCATCTCAATGTCCATCTGGAATGTGCCTGTTGCGATGAGCCCCATGACATGCGAGCCGTCGTATCCCAGATATCCATCGTAGAACTCCCTTATACGCCTTATGTCGTAGGGAAACGGGAAGTAGCTCGCTCCGAGGACGATGAGCTCCGGCATTATCCTTTTCACAGCGCTCTCCATCGCATCATAGTCTATCTGCATCCTCTTGCTGTCGAACGGTATCTCATGCATATCGTAGCAGAACATCTCAGGCAGGTAATCCAGCATGTATCCGTCATAGCCTCCGTTCTCGGCGGATATGGCCATGAACGCATCCCCTTTCTTCAGCGTGCTTAGAAGCATCATCTCCGCGGCTATGTGCCCGCCTATGGGCTGAACCTCGGCGTATTTCGCCCTGAAAAGCTGCTCCGCTTTCTCTCTGGTGAGTCGGATTATCTCCTCCGCATACCTCGTTCCGCCATATGCGTTCCTCACCATTGAGCCGTGGACCTCAGCGTTTATCTCAAGGGAATAGCGGCCTGCAAGGTCGGATGCCAGTATCCTCCTGACCTCGTCGCTGAGAAAGTTCTCGGACGGCAGCAGGTTTATCGCATTCGAGCGGTATTCGTCGTGCCTTTCCACAAGTTCAAGTATCGGGGAGCGCATGGTAATAGAACCATTATGAAAAAGTATGCTCTTCGCACGAGCTTCTTCCCGCCCCTTGAAAACATGAATGAAACGCGGGGGCGAAAATCTATTATACGGAAAATAGATACTGATATGTGGAAAAAGATAATGCCGTCCTGGGAAGAAAGATCGGTTACGGGCTCTTCGCATTGAATTTATTAGTTTGGCTTCTATTGCTGTTTGACATCAGAACAACGCCTCTTCCTGTGAATTGTGCAGGTGCGTGGTCCTCTGCAACTGGACTTTATTGCGGTTTCATATTCTTATTGTATTTTGCAATCGTATCGGTTGAGAAGAAATATTTTCATCTATCTATCGTGCACCCTGTTTTTGCCATTTTTATTATGATATCTATAACAATATTGATCTTTTGTTTCTTAAATCCCGTCATAATGGATCTTTGTATGTGCTATAATCCAGAGATAATCACAAAGACATATCTTTGGGCTTCCTTCGCCTTTATATTCGATTCTATCGCTAAAGCATCCATTGTTTCAGGGCTGGGAACGGAATATTCCAGGAAGTTCCATGAGAAAAAGAAATCGAATGGATAGGATTCATTCACAGTCCGTTGGCTCTATCTGCGGATCGGGTATGTCCCACTCATAATGCACCTTCGGGCCGGCACCTATGCGCACGCTGTAGTCCGATATGGCAGGATTGAACTCCTCCACCTTGAGAACGATGTAATTCCTCGTGTGCGAGCCGATGTTGTTGAGCGCGATATCCGCGGTGAGCCAGCCGTGTATTGGCGAAAGGACCTCCGCCCATGCATGCCTTTCAGGCTTTTCTTTCATGAAAAACCCGGTTATCCTTCTGCACGGGATCCCTCTCATTCTGGCAAGCGACATGAAGATGTCCGTGAACTCGTCGCAGTCACCTATGCCTCTTTTCAGGGCCTCCTCGGCGCCCCAGCGTCTTTCCTGATCCTCAGGTTCTATCCTTTTTCGGATGTAGCGCCATGCCGATGCCACCCATTCGGACAGGTCGTCGCTCTCGAACCAGCCCTCTTCAACATCTATGGTATCGGGCCAGAAGCGGGATGCCTGCCTGTACTTCGCGGCCAGACCTCTGTCTATGTCGCTTATCATTCCCCATCCTTCCTTCAGCGATACCTTTCTTTCCTCGGGAAATACCTGCAATTCCCTTTCCAGAGAAATGATGCCCTTCGAGGCGACTTTTCCATTGAAGACCAGAAACCTGTTCTGCCCCTTTTTCTTTACCCTGAAACTTGACGGCAGGCGCTCCCCAGCAACCTTCTGCCGATATTCGGGATAGTGATAGACCTTCAACTGTATCTGAGGGCTTCCCGAATTGGCGCGGTATGTGAAGCGCTCCCTGTGATATATGTGCCAGCCGCAGGGCATGAAAGGAGATGCACTTCCGTATTAAAAAGAAAGCCTACTTTGCATGCTTTTCTTTCCATCTCTGAATGTCCAGACCACAGGAATAACATACTGTGGCATCCCTGCTCAAAAGGGTTCCGCAGTTCGGACACGGAACCTCGCCGGAGCTTATGGCCTTTTCCGATGTTTTCACTATCTTCGCAGCCTTTCTGTTCTTCGGCTCCTTTTTCAGTATCTCTGCCGCAATCTCTCCGGCCCTTTTCACATCTCTCTTAACATACCATTCAGCCACCATTATGCCAATCTTCGTGTCCCCGCTACTTTTCCAGTATTCCTCATATACCTTCATAGAGGAATCCACGTCCCTCATTCCCTCAGAATAATACATCGCCAGATTGAGCGCGTAGTCCTCACTGGCGGGTTCCATCTCAAATGCCTTTTTCGCATATTCCAGCCCGCTCTTATCAGGTATCGTGAGAAGCGAGAGAATGTAATATGCCCTCGCGCTCTCCCTGTTCGCCAGCACCTTTTTCAGATAAGAGACTGCCACATCCTTTTTCATCTTCCTGCTCTGTATGGCCTTACGGAATATCAGGTCAAAAAGGGCGTCGTAATCTCCGGACAGATACAGGTCTTCGGCTTCCTGCTCCGGCTTCTTCCCGCCGAAAAGACCCATATCACTTCCCCAGCAATGCCCTGACCGTAGCCCTGACGGCCTCGTCGCTGCTCATCTTCGGTGACCAGCCCTTCGATTTGAGAGCGCTTATGTCCAGGTGCATGAGCTTCACATCGCCTTTCCATCCTCTTCCACCGTCAACTCCACCTGTCCATTTATACTCGGGTTTCAGGCCCATCTCCTCTGAGACGATGTCAGCGATGGTCTTCACATCGGTCATGTCCTCGCTCCCGATGTTGTATATGGAGACCCTGTCCATTGAGACATGCACTCCGTGTATGATCCCCTCAATCGTGTCGTCTATGTGCACATAGGACTTCCTCGTGCCCGGCTCTGCGCCCAGTATCTCAAGTTCATTCGGGTTATTCTTCAGTTTCTCTATGAAATCGTATATCACACCGTGGGTGCTCCTCGGCCCCACCACATTCGCGAACCTGTAGAGAACGGCCTTCATGTCGAATGTGTGCGCGTATGCGGATATCATGGCCTCTGCGGCCAGCTTTGAGCCTCCGTAAAGGGATATTGGAACAAGTGGGCCGTAGTCCTCAGGCGTCGGGACCTTATCGGCCTCACCATACACCGTTGATGTGGATGTGAATGCTATTGCGGGAACTCCCATTGCCCTCATGGCTTCCAGCACGACATAGGTTGCAATTATGTTCTGCTCGAGATGGACCGAGCTGTCGGATTCCCCTATCCTCACATCAGGGTTCGCCGCGAGATGAAAGACTATGCTAACGCCGTCCATGTACTCCTCCAGCCCCTCATCCTCCAGCAGATCGTATTTGATGAACTTGAACTTCCTCTTTCTTTTAGCGCTCTTCAGGAACTCCTCCTTTCCGGATGAAAGGTTGTCTATCCCGATAACCTCGCACTTCATCGAGAGCAGCCTGTCCACGAGATGGCTTCCTATGAAGCCCGCCGCACCGGTCACCATAACCTTCTTACCTTCTATGATCATCTATAGCACCTCTTACATGGTCTGTTAGATATTTTCTGTTGCTCGCAATCCACAACCCGATAAGTATTAAAACTATTATGCCCGCAACGACCGAGACCATCTTGAACATGTCTCCACCTGTAGCCTCTATAAGTTTATCCGCCGCATAGTACGATATCAGCCCTATGGTAAAACATCCCGAGAAAGCCCCTATCGCTATTGCCAGTACGGTCTTTGCAGGGCTTAGACCTGCTATCCTCCCGAGTATGCTGGCAACTACCCCTCCGCTTCCCTGAAATGGCACCATCACGAATGCAACTATGCCCCAGAAGAGAAATGCCCTGCTCTTCCTGGACTCCTCCATCCTCTTCTTTCCGGCCTGCTCTATCTTCTTCATCCATTTTCCAAGCAAGGGTATCTTGAGGGCAAGGTCGAAGTTCCATGCGAGGAAAAGGGCGGTGGCGACATCGACGAAGGCTATGGAGAAAGGAACGAGAAAAAGGCTGTAGAACGCACTGTTATATCCATGGGACTTCATCCAGATTATAGTGAGAGGTATCACGGACTCCTTTCCAAGGGGAGGTACGAAGTAACCGCTCATGGCACTCCCTATTGCCGCAAAAATGTCGTAGGGAAGAGTCTTGTAAAGTGCGTATATGTATGCGCCTGCGAATGCGAAGGGGAATACCAGGTAGAATAACCTGAGCAGGATCGGGTAGCGGTTGAATATCATACTGAGGGTGGTCTTCACAACAGGGCATAGACTCATGGATTTAAAAGTTATTAAAAAGGGAAATGGGAATGGGTTTATTTCTGTTTCTGCGCCTTGGCCATGTTCTCTATCTCTCTTTTCTCAGCCTCATCTGCCTTTTTCTCCTCTTCCTCGAGGCGCTTGAGCTCCTCCTTGATGGCCCTTTCATCCGGAATCTCTCCGAGGACCGTATCCGGGTCGCCGACGACCTTTTCGAGCTCATCCATGGAGGACACCGGCCTGTCCGGTATCTGCGTGCTCACACCCAGATATTCTGATACTCCGCGCAGCAGGTTGGTTATCTCGAATGGGACGACTATCTTCGTTGCCGCACCCTCTCCGAGAGCCTTCAGTGAATCCAGTGAAAGCACGGTGAGTGCCTTATGGTCCAGCGGCGCCGCTCCGAGGCTGAGTATCCTGAGCTTCTGGGCATCTGCCTGTGATTTCAGTATGGTCGCTGTCTTGTCTCCTTCTGCCTCAAGTATCTTGGACTGCTTGTACCCCTCGGCCTTCAGGATAGCGGAGCGCTTCTGACCTTCCGCGACCAGTATGGCGGACCTTCTCTCTCCGTCCGCCCTGAGGATCGCTGCCCTTCTCTCCCTCTCTGCGGATATCTGCTCCTCCATGGCCTTCTTGACCGGGCCTACGGGATCCACTTCCTTTATCTCCACACTCTCAACCTTGACTCCCCACGGGTCGGTGGCCTTGTCCAGGTCGTTCCTCAGTTTCTCATTGATAACATGCCTGTTCGAGAGTATCTCATCCAGTTCCATGTCACCGATGACTGACCTCAGGTTCGTCTGAGCAAGGTATATTGTGGCGGTCTTGTAGTTCTGAACCTCGAAGACGGCCTTCTTCGGGTCAACGACCTTGATGTATATGACCGCATCCACATTTGTCGGCGAGTTGTCCTTCGTTATCACTTCCTGTTTCGGCACATCAAGGGTCTGCACCCTCTCATCTACCACTATGACCTGTCTGAAAAAGGGAGATACAAAGTTCCATCCCGGCTTGAGTACCCTCCGGAATGTTCCGAGAAGGATGTATATCCCCTCTTCATACGGCTGTATTATCACTATTGCCTTGGCCAGCGATGCCACCACAAAAATTAGCAGCACCATCAGACCTATTCCACACCAAATCGTTCCTGCATCCATTTTTTCACCTCACTTCTTTATCTCCTTAACAACAACGTGCACTCCTTCGCTGCTTACGACCTCAACCATCGTTCCTTCGGGAATCTCATGGTCCGCAGTAGCGCTCCACATCGTGTTCTCTATACTCACTTTACCATCCAGACTGTTGGGAATGACCTTCTTCCTGACAATCCCTTTCTTGCCAACAAGACTGGAAGCTACCATCAACTGGGGCTCCTGGGTCTCTGCCATGGTCTTGTAGATATAGAGAACAATAACCCCTGCAAGAGCAGCCAGTATAAAGGCCACTGATATTGATACAGGGCTGTAGAGGTAGTCTGGCTTAAAATAGCCAACTATTCCCATAGCAAGGAAAAATACACCCACTACAGATATGAAGAATCCCGGGACAACGGGCTCCAGTGCAATCAATATCAGGCCAATCAGTATGAGCAGTAAGCTCACCGTGTAGATATCCATGTTTTCACCGAACCTACACTGACTTGCAGGTATATATATCTTTCTAAAAAGTTATGGAAGATGAGTTAATAGGTTTTTGCGAAGTAGAGGTATGTCTTTGCGGGTTTTCCGCAGACCGGACATGTGCCTTCCGCTTCCTCTTCATGTTCCGCTGTTCCGAGAGCACTGGTATCTGTCCTTTCCTCTATCTTCAGGCCGCATTCCTCGTCACCGCACCACCTGACCTTCATTATGTCCGGTACTTCCTCTATTTCCATCGGGTTCTCCACCAGAGCCGTGTGGCCCTTCATCTTCTCCTTTGCGCGCTCATACAGGTTCCTTTCGATGTCCGAGAGCATGTTTCGGATGTACGGGATGAGCTCATCGCGTTTCACGACCTCCTTATCCATGGTGTCCCTGCGGAACACCATGACCGTGGCATTTTCCATGTCCCTCATTCCCAGCTCTATGCGGACCGGAACTCCACGCAGTTCCCAGTGGTAGTACTTGTTCCCCGGCCTGAGCTCCCTGAGGTCAACATGAACCCTGAAGCCTCCGGCTTTCAGTTCGTCCGCAAGGGAATTGCATACACCATATACCTCGTCCTGATGCCCTTTCTTGGGAATCGGGACTATGACGATCTGATAAGGTGCCAGTTCGGGCGGGAGTATGAGCCCGTGGTCGTCCCCGTGGATCCCTATTATCGCTCCGAAGAGCCTTTCGCTCATTCCGTATGTGGTCTGGTGCACATGGTGGTGCTCACCATTCTCGTCCTCGTATGTTATGTCGTAGGGCTTTGAGAAGTTGTCCCTGTACTGGTGTATCGAGCCTATCTGAAGTATGCGCCCTGCCATCAGCGTGTCTATTCCGAGGGAGTAGTATGCACCTGCGAACTTGTCCCAGTCCGGCCTCTTATGGACCTCGTAGGGTATGCAGAGCTTCCTCATCAGGTTGTCCAGTATCTCCAGGTCCTCCTTTATCTGCCTCTCGGCATCCTCGTAATCCCTGTGGGCCGTGTGGGCCTCGAAGAAGTGTATCTCGCGGACACGGATGAATGCGCGGGTCTGCTTCGTCTCGTACCTGAATGTGCTCACAAGCTGGAATATCTTCAACGGAAGGTCGGAGTGGGAACGAATCCAGAGCGAGAACATGGGATACATCGCGGTCTCACTGGTGGGCCTCAGGAGAAGGCGCACATCCAGTTCGTTCTCGCCTGCGTGGGTTACCCAGTAGACATCCTTTCCGAAGCCCTTTATGTGCTCGGCCTCCTTTGAGAACTCGCTCTCGGGAATGAGCGTGGGAAAATTGACCTCGTCGTGCCCTGTGCGCTCCATCTCGTTCCTTATGAGAGAATCTATGGAGAGCATGACCTTCCAGCCGTAGGGCGTCCAGACATTCATTCCCTTTATCGGGTACCTCTTGTCCGTGAGCCCGGCCTTCTCAACTATCTCGTTGTACCAGTCGTTGAAATCATCCCTTGGTGGCAGTTCGTCAAGGCGCATGGGCGGTCATCGGAATGCGATTAAAAACTTTGCCGGTGGGAAAATCTTTTAATCCCGTCTTCCTTCCTTTATCGTGGCGCTGATAAGAGACCCGAGGCCGCTGTCCTACGACTACCTTCCGCCTGAGCTTCCGCACAGGGAGAGCCAGTTGAAGGAGATGAGCGCTCTCTTCGACAGGGTCAGGGATGGGGGAGCGCAGAACATCATGCTTAAAGGAAGGGTCGGCACCGGAAAGACGGCGTCCGCCCGCATCTTCACCGAATCCTTCATATCCGAGATGGCAGGAAAGGGAAAAAGGATAGTAAAGGCATACATCAACTGCAGAAGCAAGACCAGTTCCCACGCTGTCTTCGTTTCCATAGCCCGCTCCTTTTCTTCGGGTTTTCCGAGCGCAGGGATATCCGAGGACCAGATGATGGACGCCATAGCCACGCACCTTGAAAGGGAAGGGGTCCATCTGATAGTCATACTGGACGAGGTGGACTACCTTCTCAGAAGGGTGGGCTCGGATGTGATATACAAACTGAGCAGGTTCTCCGAGTTCTCTGAAAGGCCGCAGAACATCTCGATAATAGGGATATCTCAGCAGGATGCCATATCCCTCATGGACGAGGCTGCGAGGAGCACGTTCAGGCGCTCCAATGTCATACTCTTTCCGCAGTACAGCGCGGGAGAGCTGGCTGACATCATAAGGCAGAGAGCGGAGCTCGCGCTGGCCCCGGATGCCATAACCTCGGATTCCATAGAACTGATGGCCGACATATCCGCAAGGGATGGGGATGCCAGGTATGCCATAGAACTTCTGGAAAGGGCGGCGTTGATGGCACAGGCCACCGGTAACGACCAGATAAGGGCCGAGCATGTGCGCAGGGCCTCCGCGGAGAGCTCTGTGATGTTCGGCGAGGAATCCCTTGAGAACCTGAATATGCAGGAGCTCCTTGTCTTCCTGGGAGCGCTCCGCCGACTCAGGGCTTCGGCCTATGCGACGACAGGCGAGGTCGAGGAGGAATACAGGGCGGTGTGCGAGGAATACGGGCAGGAGCCCAGGGGGCACACGCAGTTCTGGAAGTACCTGAACGACCTTGAGCTGGAAGGGCTGGTGAGCACCGAGCTCGTGAGCGGAAAGGGGAGGACCAAGAGGATAAGCACGGACATACCGGTTGAAGATGCGATAGCGGTCATCGAGAAAAGGCTGGGAGCATGATAGTCAACGAGATATTCTTCAGCATACAGGGCGAGGGGAAGGAGATAGGGCTTCCAACTGTGTTCGTAAGGCTGACGGGCTGCAACCTGAGATGCAGATGGTGCGATACGAAGTACGCCTTCACCGAAGGAAAGGAGATGGAGATTTCGGAGATAATTGATAGGGTGGAGCGCTACGGTATCAAAAGGGTCTGCCTCACAGGCGGGGAGCCTCTGCTTCAGGACGACAGCCGGATCCTCATGAAAGAACTTCTGGAAAAGAGATACAGCATCGTTCTCGAGACCAACGGCTCTCTTCCGATAGACGATGTGGATGAAAGGGTGCTCATAAGCATGGACTGGAAGACGCCGTCCTCTGGAGAGCAGGATAGGATGCTTGAAAGCAACCTGAAAATCCTGAGACCGAAGGACCAGCTGAAGTTCGTCATAGCGGACGAGGAGGATTACGAATACGCGCTCTCCATCATAGACTCCCATGAAATAGCAACGGAAATAATCTTCCAGCCCCTCGGAGGAATGAACCTTAGATGGCTTGCGGAGAAAATAATAGAGGACAGGGTGGATGTCAGGGTGCTTCCGCAGCTGCATAAGGTGATATGGGGGGAGGAGAGAGGTGTCTGAAAGGCAAACTTACGTCGGAAGCTGGGAATATGTTTCTAAGAATCCGCTTACAACAAGAGATATTCTGCTTCTTCTTGCGGTAAGTCTGGCATTTCTCTTCTCACTCTCATTTGTTCTGGCTCCTCTCCTTCCAAACCTAATTCTCTACGATTCTACAATTTCAATACTTATAATCGCCTTCCTTCTTTTCATAAGAAGACACAATATAAAGAAGATAGGCTGGTATGACCTTGCGCTCTCCGGAAAAGATATACAGGGAAAGGAGGTCATCTCTATTGTAAAATGGGTTCTCCATTCGGAAGGATATGCTGCTGAGGGGAGGGACAAAATGTTTCAAAAGTGCTTCTATCTGGAACCTCTGGATTTCTCGGTATGCGTATACTCCTCAAAAGAGGTCGCACTGATAAGCATTGGACCACAGAATGAACTCAACAGAAAGGCGATAAAAGATATCCGGGATGCGATTGATGAAAAACTGCATGAACGCTATAAACGGCAATAGAATTCTGTGCTCTTAAAAGTCCATATCATATGACGAAATGTACTTATATATCTTAATATGTGTGTTAAATCTAAGAGGTGTAAGTATGAGTGAAAAAATCAGAATGCTTCTGGAGAACAAATGGGAACGCTATGATGAGAAAAAGATGAGAAGGATGAAGATTTTGATAGGCATCTTTGCTTTTTTGTTCATATACATCATGTTGTTCATAATGGTTTACTCATTTTCACATAATTATATTACCAGCGCCCTCTGGGCAGCCGGACTTCTTCCTATCGTTGTTCTTATTTTTTATCTTAAACTTAGACAGATGGACCAGAAAAAGGATGGCTGGTATTTTTCAGGACTGCAGGATGAAAGACTGAAAAGAGAGGATATTCTCGAACTTATCAGAAAATTCCTTGATTCGAAGGGCTATGTGTTCCATGAAGAAGAGACTCACCGAACTGCCACACTCTGGATAACATATTTCACGCTACCCACCACAGATTTCAAACTCAGACTCTGGTTTTCCAAACTCGGAGGTGTTCCCACCGCAGAAGTCGGAATCGGCCCTGAAAGCCCGGTTAATAAAGAACTTCTTGAAGAGCTCAGAAAAGAGATAAGTGAGGAATTCGTGAAGCGCTATGGTATGAGAAAAATTGAAGGGGAGAATTAAGAGATTTATTTCTTCCTGTTCTTCACTGCGGTCGGAGTGAGTTTCTCTATCTCGCCCTTCTCCAGCTTCTCCTTGAATATCTGGGTCAGACGGAACTTCTGGACCTTTCCCCTTCCGCTTATGGGAAGCTCGTCCACGATTATCACATATCTGGGCACCTTTGCGCTCGCTATCTTCCCGTAGCAGAAATCCACGATCTCTATCGGGTCTATGCTCACGCCTTCCTTGGGTATCACAGCAGCGCCCACGACCTCTCCGAGCTCCCTGTCAGGCACTGCAGCTATCGCCACATCCTGCACCTTGTCGAACTCCCTGATGAACTCCTCGATCTCCCTGGGATAGACATTGAATCCTCCGACGATTATCATCTCCTTCTTCCTTCCGACTATCTTCACATATCCGTACCTGTCTATGGTCGCAAGGTCACCGGTGTATAGCCAGCCTTCCTCGTCTATGGTCTCGGCCGTCGCCTCGGGCCTCTTGTAGTATCCCTTCATCACATTGTAGCCCCTGCACGCCAGCTCTCCCATCTCGCCTATGGGAACCTCCTTCCTGTCCTCGTCCACTATCTTCACACACACGCCGGGTATGGTCCTTCCAACCGTTTCCGCCTTGAGCTCGTCGCTGTCGTCGAAGCTTGTCATGGTTATTACCGGCGATGCCTCCGTCAGCCCGTATGCAATCAGCACATCCATGTTCATCTCGCTCTTGACCGCCTTGACAACATCCACCGGGCAGGGCGCTCCGGCCATTATTCCCGTTCTCATTGAGGACATATCGTAGTTCACATTCTCAAGTATCTCCAGCATGCGTATGAACATCGTGGGGACGCCGTGCACTATGCTTGCCTTATTGTCCTGTATGGCCTTCAGGCTGTTCTCTGGAGTGAAAACTGGCAGCGGTATCACAGCAGATGCCTTTGTCACGGCAGCGGTTATACCGAGCACACATCCGAAGCAGTGGCTGAACGGAACCTGAACCAGATACCTATCCTCCTCCGTTGCCCTCAGGGTGTTCGCCGTATCCAGTCCGTTCTGCACTATGTTGTAATGTGTCAGCATGGCTCCCTTCGGCTTTCCGGTGGTTCCTGATGTGTAAAGGATGAATGTCACATCGTCGAGGTCCAGTTCCCTCTGCCTCTTGGCATAATCTTCATCGTTCTCATATCCCTCGCCCATCTTCAGGGCATCCTCGAAGCTCGTTCCCCATTCCGGAGCGTTGCCAACAACGATCGCATTCTTCAGGTCCGGAAGGTTCGGCCTCAGGTCATCGAGCATCTTCGTGAACTCTATCTTACCGTGGCGCTCCGATGTTATCACAGCAACGGACTCAGAGTGCTGGAGTATGTATTCCGCCTCGGATGGCTTGTACCATGTGTCCATCGGTACGACCACGCCGCCGATCCTCGGGACAGCGAACCAGCCGACCACCCATTCGGGTATGTTCTGCATCCAGAGGCCGACCTTGTCCCCTTTCTTCACTCCCATCTTAAAAAGGGCGTATGCGAGGCGGTCCACCATATCGTCCAGTTCCCTGTAGCTTATCTCGCGCTCCCCGAACTTGACCGCAAGTCTGTCCGGGAACCTCTCTGCCTGTTTTCTTAGAAGATCTCCTATCGTCTCTACCATGATATCACAACCGGTGGATTGGGAAATGCTTTATATCGTTTTGGGAGGGCAGTTCTTCCTGCAGTAGAAAGGCCCTGCGATGACATAGGCGGATGTGCTTACCAGCACCAGAAAAGAGCCGTAGAGGGCGAGGCCGTATCCGTAATAGAAGGATGCGGAAAGCAGAAGTATGAACATCAGCAGGATTATGGCCGAAACAGCGGCCAGCGGGCCCCTCGGCTTCGGGTACTTGAGAGGAGAGACCATCATTACAGATATGAGGGCTGCGATACCGAGCCCGAGCCACGACACAACCGGAAACCCTCCTTTTCCGATTATAAGTATGGATGAGAGGAGAATGAGGGACGCGGATGGCGTAGGCAATCCCCTGAAATAAGGAAGCGCATAGCCTTCCCTTGAGAAGGCGCTCAGCCTCACTATCCCTAGGAAGACATAGAGGAGAGGGACGATGATGCTCACCTGGGCATCCAGGCCTCCGGAGTCCATGTGGTATCCCGCATATATCGCAAGAGCAGGTGCGGCGCAGAATGAGATGGTATCCGCAAGTGAATCCACCTGCATCCCCCTTTCATGCGGACCTCCGTACCTTCGGGCCAGTATCCCATCAAGCCCGTCCAGAAGTATGGCGAGCGCTATCATCAGCGAGCCCTTCACCATATCTCCATTGAGAAAGAAGGATATGGCTAAAAATCCCGAAAGTCCGTTGAGCGCGGAGATATAGTCCGCGGGTGAAAGTCTATTCAGTGGGGAGCGCAATTACTGTCTCACCTGCCTTCACCCTATCCCCTTCATTCACTATAACCTTAACCCCTGCCGGCATGATGGTATCCACCCTTGAGCCGAATCGTATCATACCTATCCTCTGCCCTTTCTCCACCTCATCCCCTTCCTTCACATAGGTGACTATGCGCCTTACGAGAACGCCTGCTATCTGAACCACCGTAACCCTGCCGATGTCCGTGTCCATCTCGATGTACATGCGCTCGTTCCTCTCTGAATCTTTGCGGTATGCAGGGAGATATCCCCCAGGAACATGCCTCACTGAAACTATTTTTCCGGAGATCGGCGCTCTGTTCACATGCACATTGTGCACATTCATGAAGACAGCAACCCTTTTTCTACCGTCCTTCTCATCCACTATGCTGACAACTCCGTCAGCCGGAGAGACTATCCCTTTCTCAGGTATCTCGCGCTCCGGGTCCCTGAAAAAGAGCAGAAAGAAAAGAAACGCCGCCAGACTAAGCAACAGAACCGTGTATTCCAGCCACCTGAGTGGAAAGAAGTGCTCTAGCAGTATAAGTACTATGGCTCCCAGCAGCAAGGGCGATATTACGATTCCCAGAGAGTTCCTTGCAAGTCTCACAGTAGCCTTATCGAATGCCTGCATATATCAGTTATGCCCGAAGACACGGAATATATCGTCCGGCGGAGCATCCGTCTTGAACCCCGTAGGCGAGAAATGGGTCCTTTCGGCCCTGTATCTCATCTCCCTCAACCTGCCCAGTATCCTCTCCATGGGGGGAGATGATGTTCCGAGATGGGATGCTATCTCCGGGCTCTCATGGAAACATAACGGCATGTCCGCCTCCTTTTTCCATATTTCAAGCATCTTCTCCATCCTCTTCTTCGTGCCGAAATGCTCCTCGACCCTCATGGAATCCAGGATATCCCTGTCAAAGAGAGGTCCGAGCCACATTGGCCCGTATTCCCTGCCTTCCTTCCATGAAAGGCCTTCGAAATCCAGAAATCCGATGCTTTCAAGGGCCTTATCCGCCTTCCTTGCCCCCTTCTCCACCCTCAGATATGCCCTGAAATAGTGGTCCGCGGAATAGGATAGCACTGGCCTGAGGCCGATGTCATGGGTGGCCGCTATCCTCACGATATATCCTATCAATATCCGAAGGCCTGCCTCGTGCATGCACCAGTTGTGCGCAGGGTTCGCCATGTACCTTCTTTTGCACACCTTCGGGTATGCTCCACAGAGAACCGCGGTGTCCGTAGCGCTCACCCCTATGACGCCCTTTCTTGATAAAGAACGGACGGCAGCATCCAGAAATGGCACCGGTGTTCCGAAGGGGTCTATATCTATGTAATCAAAGCCTGTTTCCATGGCCAGAGCGTTGACATTCATGTTGTGCGCTATGGCATCCGAGGAGTTCAGTTCGATATTTCTCTTTATCAGTTCGAAGGCCTTCGGGTCCCTGTCGTTGATATGCACCTCTTCAGCGCTCGTCTCCAGTGAAAAACGGATTCCCCTTATCCCTGAGGCTGCAAGCCCGTCCAGCACCCTTCTCGGAGATAAGGTATTGAGAAGTGAGACCGAGATATCCCTGTTGAGCTCCATCGTTGGGTTGTAAAAGACCTCCACATCAGCGCTGTTCGGGCCCTTTCTCCATTCCGCAGGAGGGACCAGTATCCTTGCAAGGCCTTCCTCTATCTCAACCAGACCTACCATTTCTTCCTCTTGGGCATCCTCTTCTTCTTGCGGTGGTGTACTTCAAAGGCTATGGTCGCTGTTCCTGTGAAGACGATGGCGAGAGCTATCCAGAGTGAGGTTTTATTCTCCTTCATCTGACCCACATATATGTCCTGTACCAGCGTTGTCTTTCCGCCCTCAAAGGTCAGGTTGCTCTTGGGGTCTATGACTATCTTCATTGTATGGACGCCTTTTGAGAAATCCTTCGGATTCCATTTCAGAGTAACGCTAGAGCTCTTGCCTGCATCAACACTTACCTGCGTGCTGTACTGGTATTTTCCGTCTATGTAGAGGCTCACGGTCACGTTCTTTGCATCAACCGATCCTGAGTTATATATCGGCACCTGCACTGTATTTGGCTTAAGGGCGTTCACCTTATACTCAACCCGATTCCAGTATGTGTCGTTGCCTATGTCTGCCGTACCGTTCACCGTGATGGTGAATTTTGTCGCTGTATCGGGAGCCTTGATATGGACCGTGAGGACATTGCTATCTGTAGAGGAGTAATTCGCAGGGTTAACCGAACCGCCGGATGACACGCTAACGCGGCATCCCCATCTGTCAGCATCCGGAGCTCCCACTATCGTGACGGTGTAATCGTATTGCTCTCCTGTAAGTACGTCAGTTGGACCGCTAACTATGGTCCTTATCTGGCTTCCGGTTGAAGAGGAAGAGGCGGCATCGACATGCACTGGCACATGCAGAGCTGCGAAAAGCAGGGCTAGAAGTATTATGATTGCGAGCTTTTTCACAGTATCGCCCCCTTCTTCCTCCCTATTATGTAGATGGCTGCCAGTACGCCCACTATGCCGAGTGCCCAATATATCGGTGTCATATCCATCTTCTGAGGATTCCACAGTGTGACATTCTCACCAGAGACCGTTATATCTGGCTTTATCTCCAGCGAAGGGAGCGGAGCGATCAGGGTCTTTTCATCGCTCGCACCGTTCGCACTCTGTACGAGTATTGTGAACTTCGCATCATATGCAGGTGCATGAGCTATGGGTATCAGTTTCACATATACCCTTGAACTGGAATTCGCAGGTATGCTCAGCTGTACGCTATCTGAATAATTTCCTGATTTGCTGTCCGAGAGCCCTATGTCCCAGCCCATCGCATTGAGTTTGGCTCTATCCTGCGGAGTCACCGAGAATGTGTTCGGAGCATTTCCGGTATTGCGTATTTCAACTGAATACACGGCATTTCCTTCCAGCCATGATGAGGTGCTTATGTTTTCTATCCGTACGCCCGGGACCTCTTTAACGCCCAGAGCCAGCCTCAGAGAATCACTGTATGAGGGAGATGCGGATGAAGTTGCCACCACAGTAAGTGGCTCGTGGTTGAGCAAGGCATCGGAGGGGACATGCACGGTAACTCTCACAGTTGTGCTCTCGGATGGCTGGAGCTCGACATAGTTCGGACTGAAATCACAGTGCCATGGGCTGGATGTGAAGGTGTATTTGTCAGGGGTATTTCCTGCATTCTTCACCGTTATAGTATAAACGACATCCGTGCCCGGCATAACGGTCACTCTCTGGGATGAATCCCATGACAGTTTAGGTTTGTATGTGTTGATCCTGTCAAGAACGATGTTCTGCTCCTTGCTGAATATGAGACTGACATCCAGATTCTTCAGATACGATGTCTGAATTCCATATTCCTCGTCCTTTGCGGACACGACCACGCTGTAATTTCCCCTTGGAACGGTTATCCTGAATTTTCCGCTGGAATTGCTTGAGAAGCTTTTCTGTATGCTCTGATCATTCACATTTATCATGGATATGTTGGCGGATATGCCACTTCCGTCGCTTTTCACCGTGGTTCCCGAGAATACGGCAGCTGGATCCATGTGTATGCTCCTGTGCGTGTGCTCTCCGATGGTTATCTCGTCCATGACAGCATAGGGGCTGTCTCCCGCCTTTGATTCGGCATAGACGACATATGCACCCATCGGTACACTCGCATGGAAAGTTCCATCGGACGATGTAACGAAGGAATACTCTTGGCCGTTATCTTCGGACCTGAGGATGACTGAAGTGTTTCCTGCAGGTGAACTGTCAACATACAGGGAGGCCGTAAGATTTCCCGGAGGTATATGGCGGCTGAGCATGAGATTGACGGTCTTCGAAGAGGATATAGCGGTGGTGAGACTTCCTGTGTACGTCACGTTGCGCTCTATATTATCAACCGTCTCCATGTCCGTATAATCAACCGAGAACGTATAATCCCCCTTCGGGAGCATCAGATATATCTCGTTCTTCGACAGATATGTCTTCACCGCATTTTCAACAGATACGTTCAGAGGTATATTGGTGACTTTCTTGCCATCGACCTCCATGCGTACCGTGACCTCATTTGCCTCTTTGTATTTCAGAGTGATGTTCTCGGGCCCGGAGGCATGTATGGCATCATATATGGCAAAGATTCCGTTCGCGCTGCTCATCGTTGAATTTATTATGTAGTCTCCGACCGGGAGATATACCTTGAAAGTTCCGTTCGTGGTCCTGTATGGATATTCAACAGAACCGTTCGAGAAATACAGCACGTATGTCTGGTTTGAGGTGGCTCCGTCATAGATAGCCCTTCCCTCTATCAGGTATCTCTTCTGTATTGTCAGGTTCTTTACCGTTCCTTCCGAGTAAGGATTGACGTAGAGCCACTCGTAGTGAGAGAGTTCATACCTTGATGTGTGGTTCTCATCTGTATACTGGGCCACTATTACGGTGTATCTTCCTCCATAGAGCTGTATAGAGTAATTCCCCGTGCTGTCTGTGGTTGTATTGTAGGTGGAATTGTAGCCGTAGAAGCTTACATTTATTCCTGCAGCAGGATTTCCATTCAGATACACGGTTCCAGATACGGTGCTCTTCAGAGCCACCATGCTTACATTATGGTATATCTCATCTCCGGCTGAAAGATGTATGGTGCGCTCATAGGTCGAATATCCGTTTGAACTCACAGTCAGTGTGTAATTTCCGGGTGCAAGATAGTACTCATAGTCTCCTCTATCGTCGCTGAATGTACGGAAGCTATCTCCTGTTGCTTCGCTGGTGAAATCCATTCTGGCCCTTTCCACCGGCAGGTTCTCAACACCTGTTATCTTTCCCTTGATGATTGCACCGTGTTCAAGATCGATGTTGACTACCCGGTCATGAGGTATGCTTATCCATGTGGAATATGCATACGGGAAACGGGCAAATGCGTGGGCCACATACATGTGATACGTGCCTGACGGCAGGTATGCCGAATAGTTGCCATCTATGGAATATACCTCCCATCTGGCACCTTCGGAGTTGATGAATGATATGGGGAAATTGTCCTTGTAATAGTGCTTGTAGCGTATATAACCTCTCAATTCGTATGCCTGCTTGAGCTGGAAGGTCTTCTGGCTTCTGTCCTTGAGATTGATGTGGTCCATAAGCATATATCTGGAGCCGCCGTGCATGTAAATTCCCGTTACGGTGTAACTGCCTCTCGGAAGTTTCAGAGAGAAATAGCCGTTCTTATCTGTTATAACGGAGCGCCTTGCTTCTACATCCGTATAATTCACAAAGTTCAGACCGAAGTTCGGTATTGCCCGGCCGTCCAGAACCACGTAGCCGCTCAGCTTTGTAGCGGGATAAACTGAGATGTTCACAGTAGATGTGCTGTTTGTCATGAGACCGAATCTTGTGTTTCCTCCGGTAAGGTTATCCGATACCGTATCTACCTGATATACTCCAGGTATAACTCCGTGTACGGAATATCTGCCCTCACGGTCCGTAGTGAAATTGAATTCATTGTGGGAATCGAGCGCATAGGCCCTGAATGTTATTCCCTGAGCTGCATTCCCGTTGATATAGCGCGCTACCCCTCTTATGGATGACGTAGGTACGGGGACATCCTGTGTGGCCCCTTTGGATGGTTTTACCGTTACAGTTGCATTGATATATTTTACATAGCCGTTATAGTTCTCCTCAACTCCATAATCTCCGGGTACAATATCCGAAAAGCTGTAGTTTCCTCCTGAATCAGATACGGCGGTGTAGTTTATGCTGAGGCTCTTTCCGTAGAGTGTGACCTTAACTCCTGAAAGTCCGTGTTCATCCGTGTCCTTAACACCGTTATTGTTCATATCAAGAAATGCATTTCCCCTTACTTTACTGGTGGAAACGACGGGGTCCTTTTCTATGAAATAATCCCACTTTCCATCCCCGTTCATGTCGTATTTCTCCCTCCATGCCTGATATCTCTCAACATGGAAATGAGTGGCATTCAGGATATTCTTCTCAGAGAGCCTTATCTTGTCCAGCGAACCCCCATTTGAAACAATGAGTGTTACATTTCCAAATGGTGCAAGTATGCTGTAATGGCCGTTACTGTCGGTCTTTACGGTTTCATGAGGAATTCCGTAGTCGTCATAAACAGTTACTCGAACATCACCGACTGGGTGCCTCTGTGGCGTCTCTACCGTACCATTGACTATTGCTCCTTCGTAGTACTCGAGGAATGTTACTCCGCTGTATAGGGTCCCCGGACTCATATCCACGATTCCCTGACCTGTCTTTCTGTAATGGAAGGCCTCTTCCATGGAAACGGCCTGCCATGCATCACTGTGGTTCTTGTAATCCTTATATGGGTTCCAGTAAGCCGTGCGGTAGACAACCCTGAAATGAGTGAGATTCCATGCCGGCATAGGGATGTTGTCTTTCATGTTCTGGCTGAGACCGGGCAGGCCATTGTCTCCGAGTCCTGCCTCTTTCGGACTGTATCCGAAATAATTCCTGTAAATCATCGAATTATAGAACATATCCTTGTATTCTATCTCAGTATGATCTATATTCTCCCTTTCATCCTTGGGAATGTCGTCTATCGGGTATTTCTTCCCGTATTTTGTAACAGCATATATCATATAGAAATCGTAAGGGAGCCTGTGGTTGCCATTGCTTATCCTGCGGTCGGAAAGGACGGCAGGAGCATAGAAAATGCCTGTGTTCTGTGCAGAGAATGGTATTAGTCTCGAATCAACGGCAAAATACGATATCCTCTTCCCTGTAGTATCCTCAAGGGCTTTCAGCATCTCTACAAGGTGCTCTTCCGGATATGTCTGAAGTATTCCTCTCACAGCAACATAACGGGCATTCTTATCGTCCATCTGTGAGTCATAATAGCTGTATTTTTCGGGATGAGCGATTATCTGAGGGACATATTTCTGGGGGTGACGGTACATATCCACTATCTGGTTTACCTGTTCATCAGTAAGGTAGTGATGCATGAGATCCATGGAACGCTCACTGAACTCCCCTGTTTTCGGGTTATACTCGGAATCCAGTATCCTCTCGATAAGAAGGGAAATGGCCTCGGTTTCATTCTGGGCCATGAGGAAACTGCCTGCTAACTGATAACCGTTCTGGAAGTTATCTGCCACTGCAGGGTGCTCTCCCTCCTGTATGGATTCGAAACCGTAATCCCACCAGCTGAGGAAACCGGGACGATTCTCAGGCAACTGGTCAGTATCTTGCGCCCTGAACCATTTCCATGCGGCAGGCCAGTACTGATTTGGTGTCGGAAGCTGATACCCGAACGCACCGAAATACCAGAGATCTCTCTGATTGGATGCATTGTATAAAGAAGAATCAGGCCTCATAAAATCAGGCATCGTGTTGTATACCTGAAGGTCATATTGCTTCTTCTCATTGGTTGGAATCCCGGCATCCACTGCATACCACACGTTGGGCATTACCACCATGAAGACAAGGAAGAGCACCACTATGATGTGTTTAATCTTCACGCTCTTCTTTATCGCATAGTACTTGTTCCCGCTCAGGCTCCTGTATGTCTTCTTCATAGAGCCGAAATCGGCCTCTTTTATGATGTAGTAAGTTATCCATGCGGCAGATATTGCAAAAGCAGGTGCCGCATTGAACATGAACCTCGCAGCAGAAACCGCCATATATATTGAAACTGCGCTCCATATCACAAAGAACACGTAGTCCGGCTCCCATTTCTTTCTCATCTTCCATATAATCCACAGAATGGCCAGAAGCGACATGAAGAAGGTTACCGGCCCGAAGGACATTATCATGTTACTGATATATGGCGCCTGTGCCTCTGCAATGGTCTGATACAGCTTGGAAACTGTGAAATATCCTGTCTGGTGCTCAATGGTCTTGAATAACTTTGGAAGGAAGTAATACATCCCAACAGCTGCTATGGCAATAGCACCTATAAGAGCCGGGATGGTAAGTGTCCATGGAAGCCTGCGGGTCGTTGAGAAATAGAGGCCCATTACAAGTATTGCAGATGTCATTATTGCGGGCGCCCATACCCAGTAAACCTGATTTGTGATGTAGTAATACGGAAACGCAAAAATCAGAGGCATGCCCATAGAAAGGAATGCCACGGATGTCAGAGCAAGTGTATCCCTTCCCCTGAATACGTTTATGAATACCTGAAATAGGAAATATATGACGACTATGAAGAACAGATATGAGAAACCCTTCCATGTGAGGGCAACAGTCATTGCCGAAACTCCGGAAAGCCCGGCATACAGGAAGGCCTGCCTGTTCTCCTTAGCCATTGCTGAAAAGCCGTTTCTTATCTCCGGGAATTTTCTCCAGCTATCAACCCAGTCTTTTTCCTTCAGTTTTTCAAGAGATACCAGAAGGAAATAGATTGATAGAACGATGAAGAATAGGACAAAGGGATCGTGATCAGCATAGGTCAGCTGGCTCCTTTGCATATGTGCGGGCATTGTTGCCACCAGAAATGCTGATATGAGGCCCACCCTTCGGTTGAAGACCTTCTTTCCTATGAGATATACAGGAAAGATGGTAAGTGAACCCCATATGACCGAAGAGAATATCAGTGCATATGAAAGGGCGGAATCAAGGTTTCCTCCAAGGAAAGGAGCAAGAAGATAACCCATAACCACTATGCTCCAGTCATATGCCGGAGGCCTCGGGTTGTGGCTTCCTATCGGGTATTTTAACATCGGATCATGTATGAGGGAATGGTGCTCATATGCCGCTGTCCAGATCGCTCTCTCATGATAGTAGGAGTCCGAACCGCCGGATACGAGGTAGGGGACTCCGTAAGCGGTCGCTTCACCCAATCCGAAGTATGTACGCAGGAAAACGGCGAGGAAGAATATCAGCAGGAGAGATATCCCTACAAGAAGGGTGTCTCTACGTAAGCTGCACTCACTCATTTTCCTTTTCATTCTTGAAAGGACGCTGTTCTCTGGCATGTTTTCACCATATCCTCGTGTCTCCCCGCATTCCTAACTGTATATATAGGTTTTCGTCGGGGAGGGCTTTTCAGAGTTTTCCGGAGATGCTCAATCAATAAATAGATGATGGTAATGGACTGCCGTGGGCATACACAGGACCGTGCTCAGGGACCCTGTTCACGGAGACATATTCCTCGATGCCGAGGACCTGCGCATTCTGGACACGAGAGAGGTCCAGCGCTTGAGGGGCATAAAACAGCTGGGAACGGCATATCTCGTCTATCCCGGAGCAACCCACACCCGTTTCTCACATTCCGTCGGCACACTGCACATGGCATCCCTGATGGTGGATGCACTCCGTTCCAACGGTGCTGAGATATCAAAGGATGATGAAGAGGTGATAAGGGCCTCGGCGATACTGCATGATGTCACCCACATTCCCTTCGGACACACCTTCGAGGATGAGAGGAAGATACTTCCGAGGCATGACAAGGACGGAAATAGGATGGATGTCCTCATAAAAGGGGGAGAACTGGGCGATGCCATCAAAGATAAGGGGATACTGGATGAGGTCCTGGATGCGATAGCGGGAAAAGGCCTCTTCGGTGAAATTCTCGGAGGGACCATATGCGCTGACCTTCTGGACTATGTGCGCCGTGACCTCTATTTCACCGGCATAAACGGGAACTTCGATGACAGGATATTCAGGTACTTCACGGTGCATGATGGAAGACTGATACTCAACATGGAGAAAAGCGGAGAGTTGAGAAGGGATGCGCTCTCCACAGTCATCGATATCCTGAGGCTCAGGTATGTGCTCACCGAGAGGGTGTATTACCATCACGCGAAGGCATCCTCGGGTTCCATGATAGCGAAGGCCGTGGAAACAGCGATGAAAGGAAGGGAAGGGCTGAAAGCCGAGGATATGTACTGGATGAGCGATTCCGACCTGATATCATATCTGGCTGGAAGAAAGGACACTGAGAAACTGGCCGATGGCGTGAGGTACAGACGACTTTACAAGAGGGCCTATGTGGTGTCCGGAGAAAGACATCGCGAGAACTTCGTTCCCTATCACCAGTCGCCCCCTTCAGACCCTGGTGCTGCGATGAAGAATAGAGAGAGCGCAGAGTGGGTCATCTCATCATCCCTCGGAATTGAGCATGACGACCTGATAATATATGCTCCGAGCATGAACATGCAGATGAAGGAGGCATCCATTCCCGTGAAAATACCCGGAGAAAAGGAGCCGGTTCCATTGTCCTCCGTGCCCGGGCTTCCTGAGATAGACAGCCTTATGGAGAACTACCGCAGGCTATGGAGGTTCTATGTCTTCGCATCTCCGGATGCAATAAAGAAGAAAGGCAGGGACAGGATAAGGAAGGCGTGCGAAAGGCATTTCGGAGTGGAGAGTGAGGCATGATCGAGACTGTCAAAAGAGATGGAATCGGAAGGATTGCAGGGGGCGAGCACGGCCTTGAATTCATTGGTTCCTTGCGCTCCCCGGCATTTCTTAGCCCCGACATATCTCCGAAAGAGATATTCCCTCATGTTCCATACCCGATCTCAGCGGCGGACCTGAATGCGATATCGGGAGAAGGGAAGTATGGAGCGATATACTTCGGCCCTGAGGGGCTGATGAAGAGCCATGAGGCTGAGATATACTGGTTCCCTCACCTCGTGGAACTGATCGGAGACCCTCTGAAGCTCGTTGATGCTATGGTAAAAGCCCGAAAGCTCGTGGGGCCCGTTCCAATGATATATGCTCCGGCTGTCGGAAGGCCGAACCACCTTGCGCTCCTCACATACCTCGGGATTGACATATTTGACACGATACCTCTGAGAATGTCCGCCAGGAAAGGCATTTACCTCGATGAGAACGGAGAATGGAAGGAAGACAAGGGCTTTGACGAAGTGATGGAAAGGAACATGGAGAGCGCTCTCCGCGAACTGAACATCGTTAAAAGGGCCATTGAGAACGGAAGATTGAGGGACCTAGTTGAGATGCGGGCGCGCTCCGAGCCATGGCTCTATGCTGCCCTGCGCCTCGCAGATGAGGAGCACTGGAGGCATTTCGAGATATATGAGGCCTTAAAGGGAAAGCCTGTGCGATACCCCGGCCCTGAGGGGATAACGAGGCCCGAAGTCATGAGGTTCAGGGAAAGGGTGCTCGAGAGATGGAGGCCTAGGGGCGAGGTGCTTCTTCTCCTGCCGTGCTCCGCAAGAAAGCCGTATTCAAGGTCCAGAACGCACCGCAGGTTCCATGAGGTCCTGGAATCCGTCAGAGGATGGGGCACCGTGCAGGAGGTCATACTCACATCGCCGATGATAATGGTCCCGAGGGAGCTTGAGAGGTATTATCCTGCAGGGCACTACGATGCCGCTGTGCGGGGCAAATGGGACCGTGCGGAGGTGGAGGGCATAAAGGGAGCGCTCCACAACCTGAAGAGGATGGGTGCCTTCAAGCACATAATAATCCATCTTCCCGGGGACATGGACTTCGTCAGCGATGCGATATACGGAGAATGGACCGTGGAAGGCTCCGTTACCTCGGAAAGATCACTTGAGAACCTGAGAAATGCGCTTGAAAGAGCACTCTCCGATGTCAGAGGAGAAGGCCCGAAGAAAAGGGCACTATGGACATTGCAGGCCATGGCAGAGTTCCAGTTCGGAATGCCCGGCGAAGAGATGCTGGAATCGGTGAAAGGAAGGTGGCCGAACATCAAGGGCTTCCTGAATGGAAAGCAGACGGTCACATTCATAGAAGGCAAAGGCGCGTTGTCTCTCACAACAGAAGGCGGGAAAATACTGGCCGAGAAGGGCAAATATCGGGTCTTCGTCGGTGATTTCGAGGTAAGAGGAGATATATTCGCGATAGGTGTGGAGTCCGCGGACCCTGAGATAAGAGAGGGAGACGATGTGGTCATCGTTCAGGACGGAGTGCCGGTGGCAGTGGGTATAGCAGAGCGCTCTGCCGCAGAAATGGTCCAGGCAAAGAAAGGGGTTGCTGTTAGAGTCAGGAAGAAGATGAAGTAGCCCTGTCCAGTATCGCCTTCATGTGTATCTTAGCGGTGTCCAGAACATCCTTCGAGACATCCTCTTCCTTTATCACCAGTGGGATCTCCGTGCATCCAAGGATGACCGCATCCACATCGTAGGACTCAATGAGGTCCACGAAATAGGGCTTGCTGCTCAGGTCGTTGAACATAAGTTCCCTGCGGATTATCCCGTCTATTCTGTCTATGTTCTCCTCATCTGGAACATGGACCTCGAAACCGCTCGATTCGAGGGCCTCCCTGTAGAACGGCATGCTCATGGTGGTCTTCGTGCCCAGCAGAAGAAGGATCTTCAGTCCCCTGCAGTGCGCTTCATCCGATACAGCATCTATGATGCTCACCCATTCGCCATCCACTTCCTCCTTTATCTGAGGGAATACGATGTGCGGCGTGTTGGCGGTTATTCCCAGGACCTCTGCCCCTGCGTTTCTAAGGCACCTTGCGGCGGATGTCAGCATCTCCTTCCTTCCGTCCCAGCCATCGGGATGCCCTGCGAACCGGCTGAAGTTCAGGCTGTATATCATCAGTTCAGGGTAGAAGCCGGGTTCGAAGCGCTCCCTGCTCATCTCGATGAAATTCTCATAGTAGTAAAGCGTGGATTCCGGGCTCAGCCCGCCTATGAGACCTATCTTCTTCATGCCCATACATCGTAGCATCGGATATGAAACTTGCGGAAACCTCTAAATAAGGATTGCATATTGCATTACCATGAAAATATCTCACATCTCGGACCTTCATGCCTCGCACAACGGAATGTTCAACGAATCCGCTGTGAAGAACGGAATAAGGATGATCAACGAGGAGAACCCGGACCTGGTGATCGTCACGGGAGACCTGACCTGCTGGGGAATAAAGGACGAATACGAGTACGCTCTGGAATTCCTCGAGATGATAGGGCCTGAGAAATTGATAGTCCCGGGAAACCATGATGAAAGGACAGATGGTTACCATAAGTTCGAGAGGTACATCGGGAAGAGGTACTTCACAAAGAGGGTGGATGACATATTCTTCATGGGGCTGGACAGCGCTGACCCTGACATGGACACCGGCCACATGGGAAGGGAAGCGATAGAGTGGGCGAGGAATGAGATGGGAAAGGCGAAAGGCATGAGAAAGGTGGTCTTCTTCCACCATCACCTTCTCCCGATACCGCACACTGGCAGGGAAAGGAACATACTGACGGATGCGCCGGATGTTGTGGAGTTCATAATGGACACTGGCATTGATGTCGTGCTCGGAGGCCACAAGCATGTGCCGTGCCTCTGGAACCTGAATGGAGTGGTAATATCGCACACCGCATCCTTCGGCTCTAAGAGAAGCCCTGTGGAGAACTCGTACAACATGATGGATATAGATGAGAATGGGATCAGAATAGAGCGGGTGAACTCCGAGACAGGAAAAAGGGAGAGGTTGCTTTGAGAGTGATAAGGGATGGATATCACCCTGCAGCGTACAACATGGCCCTTGACGAGGCCATCCTGAGATTGAACGAAGGGGCTGTGTTCCGAACATACTCGTGGGAGCCGTCCGCTGTGAGCATCGGGTATTTCCAGTCCATAGAGGAGGAGGTGGACCTCAATGCTGCCGAGAGGATGGGCGTTGATGTGGTGAGAAGGATAACAGGCGGAGGCGCCGTGTTCCATGACAGGGACGGAGAGGTAACATACAGCATCGTTCTACCACCCGGGCATCCTGCGGGAAAAAGGAGCGCTGCGGAATCATACGAAGTTCTCTGTGGAGGAATCGTGAAGGCCCTGGATATCCTCGGATTGAAGGCCGAGTTCGCAGGGATAAACGATGTAGTGGTCAATGGAAAGAAGATATCGGGGAGCGCTCAGACCCGGAAGAAATGGGGCATACTCCAGCACGGAACGCTTCTCTACGACCTGAGGCCGGAGGTTATGTTCTCGCTCCTGCGTGTTCCGAACGAGAAGATAAGGGACAAGATGATATCGAACATATACGAAAGGGTGACCTCGATGCGCCATCTCGGGCTGGATGTGAGTAGGAAGGATGTGGAGGATGCCCTCGTAAATGGGTTCTCCGATGTTCTTGGTGAAGAGGTGGAGGATTCAGAGCCCGCGGAAGAGGAACTCGCTCTGGCAGAGAGACTGATGAGGGAGAGATATGGGAACAGGGAATGGAACTTCAGAAGGTAGGGCGGATTACAAGGTTCCAAGAGGGAAACTGATACGGGTCCGCGTTGTTCACAACAACGGCATCATAGAGAGCGTGAGGTTCAACGGCGACTTCTTCATGCATCCTGAGGAAGCAATGGAAGAACTTGAAGATATGCTTGCAGGAAAAGATATTGAGGAAGCCTGCACCATCATAGACGATTTTCTGAGGAATGTCGAAGTGGCGGGGGGGAGCGCTGAAGACTTCAAAAAGGCCCTTAAAATGGCAATGAATGGGTAAAAGAGTAAAGGGTTTTATGGCCCGAAGAGAGCAAAGGCCAGTATGAACTGCGCGAAGACCAAGGAGACCATGGACATGAGCTTCAGCAGTATGTTCAGGCTCGGGCCCGAGGTGTCCTTCAGCGGGTCGCCCACAGTATCTCCTGTTATCGCTGCCTTATGGTTCTCAGAGCCCTTTCCACCGTAGTGGCCCTGCTCTATGTACTTCTTCGCGTTGTCCCATGCTCCGCCTGCGTTTGCCATGAAAACTGCCAGTACAAAGCCTGATGCCAGTCCGCCTATCAAAAGGCCAACAAGTGCGGCAATACCGAATATCAGGCCTACGACTATCGGAACTACGATGGCTATGAGGGCAGGCCCTATCATCTCTTTCTGTGCTGCCTTCGTACTTATATCTACGGGTTTGGTGTAGTCTGGCTTCACACCCGGCTTTCCCTCAAGGAGACCGGGAATCTCTCTGAACTGCCTGCGGACCTCCTCCACTATCTTCTCAGCGGACTTTCCAACAGCACCCATGGTTATGGAGCAGAAGACGAATGGAAGCATGGCACCGATGAATACACCTGCAAGAAGCAGAGGATTGAGTACATTCAGGCCGTACAGACCCATTATATCGTTGTAAGGAACGCTGTGCGGGTCAGGGTAGAGGGCGCCTATGCCACCTATATTGTGATGCCATGCAAAGCGCTTTATCTCGTCCATAAAGGCCGCGATGAGGGCCAGCGCTGTCAGTGCCGCAGAACCGATGGCGAATCCCTTTCCTGTGGCTGCCGTGGTGTTTCCAAGTGAATCCAGTGCATCTGTTCTCTCCCTGACATCCTCGGGAAGCGCTGCCATCTCTGCGATGCCCCCTGCATTATCCGCGACCGGTCCGTATGCATCGGTTGAAAGCGTTATTCCAAGGGTTGAGAGCATTCCCACAGCTGCTATTCCAATCCCGTAAAGTCCGAGTTGAGGCTTGTCCATCGTTCCACCTGAAAGGAAGAACGCCGCCAGAATTGCGAATGCAACGGTAAGGACCGGGATTGCGGTGCTCATCATTCCGACAGATAGACCGCGAATTATGACCGTGGCGTGACCGGTCTCTGAGGCCAGAGAAATGGATTTGGTAGGTGAATAGTTGTCACTGGTGAAGTACTCGGTACTGAAGCCTATTATCACGCCTGCAATGGTCCCTGTAACAACAGCACCCCATATTCCAATATAGTCCCCACCGAGAACATATTCTATAATGAAATAACTGAAAATCACAATTAGTATGGTTGTACCATATATGCCCTTCCTTAAGGCCCAGAGAAGCTGCTTCTGTGTGGCCTCTTCCTTAGTGCGCACGAAGAAGCTTCCGAGTATGCTGGAGAGCATGCCTATTGCCGCAAGAACCATTGGAATGGTGACAAAGGCAAGCATCGCCTCATCCGGACCTCCGAAAGCGCTCTGGGCATCGGTGGAAAGGCTGAGCGCTGCTGCGGTTCCGAGAGCCATCGTGGCAACTATGCTTCCCACATAGCTCTCGTAGAGGTCGGCGCCCATTCCTGCCACATCACCCACATTGTCTCCCACATTATCGGCTATGACCGCGGGGTTCCTCGGGTCGTCCTCGGGTATCCCTGCTTCCACCTTACCGACAAGATCCGCTCCGACATCGGCCCCTTTGGTGTAGATGCCCCCACCCACTCTTGCAAATAGAGCCATTGTGGACGCACCCATTTCAAATGTCAGCATAGCAGCGGTGACCTGATCTAGAGGAAGACTGAAGACATCCTTGAGAAAATAGAACCAGAAACTCAAATCGAGAAGTCCGAGACCCACCACCATGAATCCCATGACAGAACCGCTTGAAAAGGCGATTCTGAGAGCTTTGTTCAGGCTGGTGCGTGCCCCGTTGGCTGTCCTTGCATTCGCTTTGGTCGCTATCCACATCCCGATATACCCGCTCAATCCAGAGAAGAAGCCTCCTGTCAAAAAGGCAAATGGAACGAAGGGGGACAGATAACCTCCTGCAGCAACTCCCAGAAGAATGAAGAACATAACCACGAAGAATATGGTCACTCCGGTGTACTGTCTTTTGAGATATGCCTTTGCAGCGGTGTGTATAGCTCCGGATATCTCCTTCATCCTCTCAGTGCCCTCGTCCTCTTTCAGCAACTTCCATGTGAGGAAGAGCGCAAAGAGCAGGGCTATACTGGAACTTATCGGCGCCAGAATTGTCAGGTCCATTATATCACCGACCTAGCATCGGCATTAAGTTAAAAGACTTTGCCCCGAAAGAGGTATATTTGACAGAAAGTCTATGTTTTCTTCGTCGTTTGACGACTTAGATGAAGATGATAAATTCTGCTCGAGATGAAAAAGGATTAATACGGATGTGCGTATGAGCAGGTATGATGGATATATGGACCGAGAAGTACCGCCCGAAAACGCTTGATGAGGTGGTGGGACAGCAGAATGCAGTCAAAAGGCTGAAATCCTATGTGAAGGCGGGCAACATGCCGCACCTTCTGTTCTCAGGCCCAGCAGGTGTCGGTAAGACCACTTCGGCCATAGCCCTTGCTCGGGATATGTTCGGGGATAACTGGAAGAACAACTTCTACGAACTGAATGCCAGCGATGAGAGGGGGATAGATGTTGTGAGGGTGAACATAAAGGAATATGCCAGAACAGCCCCGTTCGGCGGCGCTCCCTTCAAGATAATATTCCTGGATGAGGCGGATGCTCTCACCTCCGATGCGCAGGCCGCGCTCCGCAGGACCATGGAGAAGTACTCCGGCACGTGCAGGTTCATACTCTCCTGCAACTACTCATCCAAGATAATAGACCCGATACAGTCAAGGTGTGCGATATTCAGGTTCATCCACCCTTCGGAAGAGGAGATAATCGAATACCTGAAAAGGATAGTGAAAGGAGAGGAGATAGACATAGATGACGATGCTTTGAGACAGATAGCCCTTGTGTCGGAAGGTGATGTTCGAAAGGCGGTGAACACACTTCAGGTGGCAGCATCCTTCGCCGATGGTGGGAAAATAGACCTTCAGAGGATATACGAGGCCACAGCAATGGCAGACCCTTCCGATGTTAGGAACATGGTTGGCCATGCCATGAACGGTGAGTTCATAGAGGCAAGAAAGATGCTGGACAGAATGCTGATAGACCAGGGCCTGTCGGGAGAGGATGTGATAAAGGCCATCCACCGCGTTGTGATAGATGAGCCCGGCATAAACGAGGAAACGAAGATAAGGATGCTGGAAAGGATCGGAGAGGCGGACTTCAGGATGGTCGAGGGCTCCAATGCAAGGATACAGCTCGAGGCCCTTCTCGCTTCTTTCGCGCTTATGTGAGGATTCCCATAAAGGTTTGCATTCGTATACGGAAGCAAGAGGGGGAGCACCAGAAAGATGGCCAAACTGATGGGAGAGGTGGCTTCTGGAAAGCATGATGTCCTCATCGCAGATGCAAAGGACATGCCAGATATTTCGTCCTGCGACCTCGTGATCGTCGGGACGCCGATATACTATGAGAAACCCCTGCCCTGCATACGCGAGTTCATAGACAAAAATGAAATGGAAGGAAAGAAGGTGGCGCTCTTCCTCATGTCAATAGCGGACAAGTTCGGCAAGAAGAGCGTGAAATACACGGAAAACAGGTATGCGGGGCTCACGAAAGATGGGATAAAGGGAGATGTCATCGCAATAAGGGTGTTCCACGGATGGATGCTGAAAGAGGATAAGAAGACGATGGAAGAGGGAAAGGAATGGATGAAAAGGGTGCTCGATGCCTTTGAGAACGGAAAAGGATAGAGGGTGTTGAGCACAGTAAAAAATGATGCTCGTTCAGTAAATTTTTTAACCGATAAGCAGGTGCTGAACCGATGAACATCGAATCTGCGCTGAAAAGCAAGTTCGAGCATGCGCATTTATCAAAGGGAAACTGGGGTCGAGACGAGCAAGAAGCCAGTGAACTCAAGTTAAAGAAGGGGATGCGCAGTCTTCGAACCGTATCAGTACTGATTGCGATCGGTGCCATGATATCTTTCATTGCCGGATACTTTATAGAAGATTACTGGACGGTTTTTCTCGCCATCGCTGTACTTTTTCTGGTGATGTTCCTGACCATTGCGATACTTTATCTGATAATAAAGAGGAAGATCAAAAGGATTATCTCTGAAATAAACGAAAACCCCGCCTACGCAGCAGTGCACAGGATAAGACAGCAGGAGTGTGTCAGATATTACAGCGGGATCATGACAGAGAATGTGGATAACGACACCATGCTGAGCATCGCGTCGTGTATTAAAGAGCGCATATCTGACGAGTCAGAGTCCTACACCTTCAATATCATAGCATCATCGCCTGTCAAAGTGACAGAGGCCCTGAGCGGGAAACAATGGACCCTGCATGACGGATACAGCCCGTTTTTCGTCAGCATAGCGAGATTCGACATCAAGGACACGGAGAATAAGATGGTCGAAGTGGATATCTACATCACAAAAGACAGCGAAAAAGAACTGCATGATGTTATCGAGAGGATCAAATCCGGAATACAAAAATGCATCATGGACCGTATCGTTCCCCTGAATGGAGAGAAATGAGAGGCTGAGATGAGATAAATATTTATATCAAAAGTTTGTTTCTCCATTGTGGATATGGATAAAATCGTACACAAGGTTGTAGAGAAACAGGAGCTTAAAAAGGGGCTCTGGGAAAAGAAGGAAGAAAGTGCTATGGATGGGCTGCAGAAGACCAAATGGAGAAGAAACATCTTCATCCTTCTATTTTTAATAGGTCTCGGTCTTCTTTTCCTGGATCTTTCATATCTCTATCCTCAACAAAAAGCCTTCTTTTTAGCTTATGGACTCGTTTTTCTTTTTATTGGCAGTGGGGCTACATTGTTTTTTTTACTGTTGTTCAGAAAGATAAAGAGGATTGAGGATAAGATGAGAAGCAGCCCTTCGGGATATGGTATTTATGAGTTCCGAAAACATCCGACCCTAAAATATCAGACTGCGACAGAATTGAAAGATATCACCGAGGAAGATCTCGGGCGAATAGCATCATGCATAAAGGATGCCATAACAGAGATAGGAGAGCATTATACATTCAACATCGCATTTCTGGACGAGGCTGGCATCAAATTGCTAATTGTCCCCGGTGGAAGCACCAAGATGTGGTTTCTGCATGACGGACACAGCCCCTTCTTCATAGCTCTCGGCGTGTCTAAAATCGAGGGGAGTTCGAAAAAGATATTTTCAATAGAGGTCAGAATCAAAAAAGAATCGTATGAATCTCTGAAAGAACAGATAGAACAGGTCAAAGAAAGGGCCCGGGACTGTGCCCTTAAGGTAATCCATGAAATAGAGGGAAACAGTTGAAAAATGGGTTTTATATGAGGCTCATGTCGGTGAGCTCTATGTTCTGAACTCCCTCTATGGCCTTCATCTTCTCCTCGAGCTCTCCAGATTTTCCGGACTTGTCGTCCATGACTATGACGATCTCAAGGGCCTTCAGTCCGAAGGCTATCGGTTTTATGTCGGTCCTGTTGAGCTGTGCGCCCACTGACTCGGCAGCGCTCTTTATCTCGGCCTTTACCTTCTCAAGGTCAACATCCGGGCTTTCCGGCATAACGCTGTATATCATCGCTACATCGCCCATTATCTCACCTCACGGCCCAACAAACCCGCATTCTGGGCATACATACTCGACACTCTGGTCCCTGCACTGCTTGCAGCGGCCTATGATGGCCTTTCCACAGTTAGGGCACTTGAAGACAGTGTCCCCTTCGCCCGTGAGCCTGACACCACATGAATTGCATACTTCTACCATGGTAATTCCTCACTCTCGCAATCTCATTCCCTATAAATAGTTTGAGGAAAGGGCCTCACTGGACCGGCCAGAGAGGCAGAATCTCCTTTCCGTTGCTTTCGTTGAGTATCTCTGCGATGCCGGTGTATATCGCCGAGAACCCGCATATGATCCCTTCTATGCCTGCTATGACTCCGAGAGTCTCGCTTCCAAGGCCCTCTGCAATGGCCAGAAGGAAGAAGAGTATCGTCAGGCTGAAGAACACGAACTGTATCGCCCTGTTGGCCTTCAGCGTACCGAAGAACATCATTCCGGTGAATATTCCCCACATGGTCAGATAGGATACCATTCCGCCGGTTGTCGCCGGCTCGGACAGCCCGATCGCTGGGAAGGTTATTATGCCAACCAGACTGAGCCAGAAAAGGCCGTATGATGTGAAGGCCACAGTTCCGAAGGTGTTGCCCTTCTTCCACTCCATGCTTCCCGCTATTATCTGGGCCAGTCCGCCGTAGAATATGCCCATCGCCAGTATCATGCTTCCCAGAGCGAAGAGCCCCGCATTGTGAAGGTTCAGAAGCACCGTGGTCATTCCGAAGCCCATGAGCCCCAGCGGTGCGGGATTTCCCGTGCTGTCCTTGACCTTTACCTCGTTTTCCATGATGATTTCTCCTTGAGAGTAGCGCTCCATTTTGGGGTGTTATAAAAAGATTGCTCACTCGCCTGAGAGATAATCTCCTATCTCGTCAGCACTTATCACCCCTTTCTCCGTTATGTATCCTGTGACATACCTTGCGGGAGTCACATCGAAGGCAGGGTTCCTTGCAGGGGATTCCGGGTTCGCTATAAGGCACTCTCTAGCATATCTCACTTCATCGGGGGAGCGCTCCTCAATGACTATTTCATTTCCGCTCTGTATGGTCCTGTCGAAGGTGCTCATCGGTGCGGCCACATAGAAGGGTATCCCGTTCTCCTTTGCCAGCACGGCCTTCTCGTATGTCCCTATCTTGTTGGCGAAATCCCCATTAGCAGCGATTCTGTCAGCGCCCACTATCACCATGTCTATCTCCCCTTTCCTCATGAAGTGGCCCGCCGCATTGTCCGCTATGACAGCATGCTCTATTCCCTCGTTGTACAGCTCCCATGCAGTGAGAGATGCGCCCTGAAGCCTCGGCCTCGTCTCGTCCACCCAGACGAAGACCCTCTTTCCCTGGGATTCGGCAACCCTCATGGGTGCAAGTGCGGTTCCGAAATCCACAGTGGCGAGCGCTCCAGCGTTGCAGTGCGTCAGTATGCGGTGGCCATTCCTTATGAGCTCCGCGCCATGCTTTCCGATGTCCTCGCATGCCCTTATCGTCCTTTCAACATATTCTTCTGCAGCAGCGATGGGCTCCTTTCCCGATCTTATGGCCTCAAGCATGTGGTCCACGGCGTGAAAGAGGTCATGGGCCGTCGGCCTCGTGGATTTCAGGACATGCGCGCCATGCTCGGTCTCACCCTGCCTGTGGGCCAGTATCATCCCGTATACAGCGGCAGCGCCTATCGCCGGAGCGCCGCGCACCACCATCTCCTTTATGGCGAATGCCACATCCCTGTAATCCAATGCCATGTATGTCTCTATCTCGAACGGAAGAGCCCTCTGGTCTATGAAACCCACCTGCCCTTTCTCTTTATCGTACCATACCGACCTCATGTCCATCTGAGTGTTTCCTATGCGGACCTTCATGGGGGTGAATGGACAGAAGATAAAAAATAAGCGGTGCATTGCAGGCCGTGAAATCCTCGCTGTCCTCATTCGACATAGCCGCACTTGTCAAGGAACTGGACGATGTGCTGAAAGGCGCCTTCCTGGACAAAATATACCAGCCTGAGAGGGACGAGTTACTGCTGGTCTTCAACACGAAGTCCGGCAAAAAGGAACTCCTTCTGAAGGCAGGGCGCTACATGTTCCTGGGAAGGAAAGGCGAGAACCCGCAGGAACCGAGCAGCATGGTTATGTTCCTCAGAAAGAACCTTGGGAACGCAAGGGTCTCGGAGGTGAGGCAGCACGGCTTTGACAGAATCGTTGAAATCGAACTGGAAAAGGCTGAAAAGTACACGATAATCGCGGAGTTCTTCCGAAACGGGAACATAAGCGTGGTGAAGGACGGCATCATCCTTGTTCCGCTCTTCTTCCAGAGATGGTCCACCCGGGCTCTCATCCCGAAAGAAGAGTACAGATACCCGCCTGAGAGCGCTGACCCGCACACATTATCGGTGGAGGAGGTCGGAGAGCGTCTGAGAGAGAGCGATAAGGACCTTGTGAGGACGCTTGCGACACGGTTGAACCTCGGCGGCACATACGCGGAGGAGCTCTGCCTCATGGCAGGCGTGGACAAGAAAAGGAAGGCGAAGGAACTCGGGGATGATGAGATAGAAAGGGTGGCGAAGGCCCTGAAAGAACTGCTTTCGAAGGAAACGAGGCCTGCGATATACTACGATGGTGGGAATCCGAAGGATGTGGTCCCGTTTCCCCTGAAGGCCTACGAAGGCCTGGAAAGAAAGGACTTTTCCGACATGAACTCGGCGGTGTTCGAGTACTTCACCTCGATACATGAGGAAGAGAAGGAAAGGAAAAGCCCTGCCGTGGAGCGTATAGAGCGCCAGATAAGGCAGCAGGAAGAATCGATAGAGCAGTTCAGGAGTGGCAGCGAGGAAGCAAAGAGGAAGGCGGAGATAATCTACGCACATTATCAAGAGATAGACGCATTTCTCTCAAAGGTCCGGAAGATGAAGGGCAAGGACTTCGCATCCCTCAAGGACTTGCCGTACTTCGTTTCTGTCCGGCCGGATAAGAAGCTCATAATCATCAGAATAGACGGTGAGGATATAACCCTGGACTTCGCAGGTGTGAACGAGAGCGCTCAGCGTTACTACGAAGAGGCGAAAAAGCTGAGGGAGAAGATAGAAGGGGCGAAGAAGGCCCTTGAAGAATCGAAGAAGAGGCTGGAAAAGGCGGAACAGCAGGCCGAGGAATCAAAGAAGACGAAGAAAAGCAGGAAAAAGCAGTGGTTCGAAAGGTATCGGTGGTTCATATCCTCCGATGAGAACCTCGTCATCGCTGGAAGGGATGCGAAGACCAACGAGCGCGTGGTGAAAAAGCACATGAAGGACGACGACATATACGCCCATGCGGAGATCCACGGAGCGCCCAGCGTGATAGTGAAAAGTAACAAGGGGGAGGAGATCGGTGAGCAGACCCTGAAAGAGGCCTGCGAGTTCGCGCTCTGCTTCTCAAAGGCCTGGCCTTCAAAGATAGGAGGGGGAGCTGCATACTGGGTCAGACCATCTCAGGTCAGCAAGACACCTGAGGCCGGAGAGTTCCTTGCTAGGGGGGCATTTGTCATAAGGGGAAAGAGGAACTATGTGAAAGCGGACCTGAAACTCGCTGTCGGAATGATGAACTACGGGGATTCAAAGATACCCACATGCGCTCCCCTTTCGGCAATGCACAAGTGGTGCGACGAGTACCATGTCATCGTTCCGGGGGATGAAAGGAAGGAAAAGGTGGCCAAGAGGCTGGCTCAGGAACTGGGATGCGAAGTGGATGAACTGGTGAGCGCTCTCCCTTCGGGTGGAATAGAGGTGGTTGAGAAGAGAAAGGGCGAAGGGAACAGGGTTACAAGGAAGTTCTGAGAAAAATGCTTTAATATCCCGTGCTTTTCGGGGGAAATGCAGATGTTCAAAAGGCAGAGGCCGCGGGAAAATCATTTAAAATCCATTTCGTTCGCAATCACATGGGCCGGTAGATCAGCTGGAAGACATGAACTTCCTGACAGAAGTTCTGCTCGCACGGGCGTGACCGTGCTCGTGCTGCCTTCGCAAGGCAGAGGCCGCGGGAAAATCATTTAAAATCCATTTCGTTCGCAATCACATGGGCCGGTAGATCAGCTGGAAGATCGCTGCCTTCGCAAGGCAGAGGCCGCGGGTTCAAATCCCGCCCGGTCCACTCGCTCACTTCGTTCGCTCGTGGACCGGGCTTATGTTCGGCTATCGCC
>JALTFR010000040.1 GCA_027006785.1 Thermoplasmata archaeon
CGGTTGTATCCAGAACCACATCGTAGGAGTAGTAGTATTCTATTCCGCTACTGTCAGTGACGGTTACGGATATGGTGTTGTCTCCTTCGACGAGTTTCACAGGTATTGAGAAGTGGCCGAAGCGATCTGCCATAACAGATGTCGATCCTGCTGTAACGAGAAGGCCCGGTGAAGTCGAGCCCTTCAGGGTGTATTCACTTGATGAAGCAAGGTCAGGACTTTCCATATCCATGACCGGCGGGTTCATAGCACGGCTGTTGCTACTTCCGAGATACTGCACTCCTGCGCCAATCTGGATGTTCACTTCTTTCTGTATGTTGAAGCTTCTGCTTGTCTTTATGGAGTTTCCAGCCACATCCTTTACAACGATGGTCATAAGATGCCCCCCACTGGAGATGTCTGGTGGGAGAGTATAGCTCAATTGAGTCGCTGTTACAGTTGAAAACGGAGTAACGTCCTTCCCATCTATGTACATCTTTACTTCGCCAACTCCAGATGTTGCATCCGAGAACTGAGCGTTTATTGCACATGATGGTGATATCGTAACTGCTTTCTCGTTCTTGGTAACGTCGACTCCTCCCATTGTTATGGAGTTTATAACCGGATTTTCGGTGTCAAGAACTATGTTTATGGGCAGCATGATGGCATCCGGATAGTTGTACGGTCCGAGATACAGCACTCCACTGTATCCCTTGTTCTCCGCATTATCTGGGAATTGCCACCCAACCTCAGCATATGCTTTTTCGTAAGGGCCTACTGCATCTTTGGTCACCGATAGAAGTTCATAACCTTTTCCTCCTGAGAGAATCATGCTCACATCGAGTGTGAATAATCCGGGGTTTCCAGTCACATCAAAGGCAAGAACCTTTACTAGATAAGTCCCATCGGGCGGGCTGTACAATGTAACTCCTTCGTCTGCATCTCCATCCGCGGAATAGGCCTGTGGGAATGGGTCATATCCACCCCATCCGTCTGTGGCAATGTGTGGAACAAGTGCTTTGGTAACAAGTTCGTCTGGCTGCGCCACTCCATCTCCGTTGGCATCATAGAATATACCGAGATCGAGGTCATTGATACCTGATTGTGGGTATATGTGGAAGTAGACACTCGCTGCTCCTTTAACCTCTATCGCCTTTGTGTATTTTGCCTCAGCCAGAGCCTTGAAGAAGTCAATAGGTGCGATTTCTTCCACGGCAACTTTGTCATATGTCGCAGGCTGGTCCGGATATTTGAAGACCGTCGCAGGGCCGACGACCGATGCGTTGGTCGAGAGTATGCCCTTTGTGGATTCGAGGTAGAACTTCGCAGAGGAAGAGAGATCATTGGTGTAAACCGTTGCAGGATATGGGCCGAAGGATATCATAGACATATCCAAGGTCACATCCTCAGATATCCTCTTTCCAGAGAGGATTGGGGCAGTCAGTTCAATCATATATAGGCCGCCAACCACATCTGTAAGAAGTATATCCTCGCTGTCACCTGTTATGGTCTTGAACTCGTCACTTCCTGCCGAAGATGCCACTTTAGAGAGGGTGTACGGCCCATAGTCTGTCACAGGTAGTGTCTGAAGTGCACCCCTTGCGTATATCTTCATATCGACATCGGAAGGCTTCGTGGAGAGTTTCAGGTGCATGTATATTGCATCCACATACACGGTGTAGTTTCCTGAACCGCGATACACCTTTACTTTTGACTTCAGTATTTCTTGGTTCCATCTCCATTCACTTCTCTTTACAGTCATATCGAAGGAATATGTCTTATACTCTGAGGTTGGGGTTATCGTTCCCACATTTTTGAAGTCGTAAGCGTCGTTGAAGTCTACATAGACTTCCCCGCTCTCGTTGCCTTCAACGCGACACACTACCCGAATCTCAATACCTGAGATATTTCCCCATTCTGGGTGCTGCGGGAATCCCCAGACGCTCACGCTGGAGATGTCCTCGCCAAGTACTGTGGCATTGCCGTCAGGTATCAGAACATTGTTCTCTTCCGTTACATTTGTTGTACCTCCCGGGTATACTGCGGATGCCATAAGGTCTTTTTCCGAGTACCAGCTCGCATCGAACATGAATTTCTTATTTATGGCGGCACTGGAAACCATCCCTTGGTTGGGCACATAGATATAGTAGAATCTGGCTCCGATGCCCGTCTTTGCAGCGCTGTACATGAAGTCTGATGTATATGGCTCTATATGGCTGTTATATCCTATAGATTTCACGGTTATCAGTATTGGCATGATTGTCGAGTTCCTGAAGTATCTATATTCGACCGTGATATTGTTAGAGCTTATAGGATTAGAGAACCGTATCACTCCGTTGAGTCTATCAACAATATATCCGTTTATCTTGCTTCCATTGTCGAAAGCATTAAGTGTACCCCCAGCTATGAGCTTATGTGACAGCGGAAGACTGGTGGCATTCTTGAGTGAGAATGACTCGTTAACGAAATCACTCAAATCATACTCTGAGATTATCATTCCCTCGTAACTGTCGGAGGGCGAGTCTCTGGGAATGCTTACATTCACTCCGATATTCTGTGCGGCTCCTGCCGCCAGTGAATCTGGGACATTCTGAAGGTTTATCCAGTTCCAGTCTGCTCTGGCAAAGAACTCATACTTTATGTGCCACTGAGTATCCACTCCTGAGTGCATTCCATTGAAGAGAAGTATCATCTGAGGCATTGCTGAGTTTACCTTGTTCATTGGATTTGTAACTGTGTATGAGAAGACAGTATCATGTCCGATGGGCAGTGCTATAGTCTGGGTCTGAAGAGATGCTAGATTGGCCCTGACTAGCGATATTATATATGGTGGGTCAGTGGGGGGGTTGTCGTTGTATACCGTAACTCGCATAAGGGAGGTGCCATTGGGTATTATGCTCGTTCCCGGTGTATTTTTATCATATAGTATAGTATAGTTGAGATATGCATATGGGTGAGTGGAGTCTCTGAAATCACTTACATTCTGTATGGCATTAAGCTCTCCAATCTTCTTCATATATGTTGCATGTACTTCTAAGGATTGACTATGAATTCCATTGTTATTTATTTTAATTATATCATTGTATCTTGATCCCGGATTCATTGTCTTTATGAAGTATGCTCCGTCAATTCCTGCAGTCTCGCCAGGCATAAAGGATGGCCTGTCAAATGTTAATCCAGATTTCCCCGAAATGACTTCAAAAGATGCATATGCGTTCACAAAGCCTGCACCTTGCTGAAGCGTGTCGAATCCCCTGTCCTCTGCACCTGCCATTAGTGCAGAGTGCATTTCTTCGGATGTTGGTTCTGAATGATGTGCTTTCTCATATGCTTCCCTGAGTAGAGCGAGTATACCTGCCACATTAGAGGCTGAGTGATCACTTCCAACCCATGCATCCGTTGAAGCATCCGGACTAACAGGCATATCAACCGTCCCTGTTCCAACGGCCAATACATCCGGTTTAGGTGTGCCGATATGTGTTGGGCCCGCTGTATCTAGTACATATGGATCCATGTATATGTCTGGTGCTGCGCTCTTATAGACCGGACTGATTTCTTCGGATGCGGCAAGGCCTGCCGTTATGACATAGGGCGATGCTGCTGGAGACTGTATCGTTCCATATCCCATTGTGGTTATAGAGTCTCCATCTCCTGCGCTCACCACAAATGTGGCAGAACCGTGAGCATACACTCTTGCTATATAGTCTATCTGCTGGGAGTATTCATCCCATCCTGAACCCTTGTCCGGGAAATTGAACGCGTTGCATACCACCTGAGCCTCATCTCCACTGGCCACCTTTCCATCGTATCCTTCCACTGAGAAGTACCATGCATCTACAGGATACTCCTGTGCATGCACCACAGGAAGTATCGTTGAGTTTGGTGCTATACCGAGTATCCTGTTACCGCTTATGTCCTGCCTTCCACGTGCTGCTATGCTGGATGCAACCATAGTGCCGTGCTTTGTCTGGCTACCACTTTTCACATCGAACTCTCCAATAAATGCGGCTATATCTCCTGCAGGCGGGATACGGTTATCGAGTCCATTCCTTTCTGCGAAAACATCAGAGTAAGGTATTGGATTCACCCCATCTGATATAAAATATAGAAGCCCTCCAGAGATATCTGGTATGCCGTCTCCATTTCTATCATATACTGCCAGTGGGGACGACTTTGAAATCACAGTATCGGAGGAATTGAAGACATAATCTCTGTTAAAATCCAGATAGAGTTTATCGTATTTGCCAGAGTTGGTAGAATCCACAGCAAGTATCGCAACTCTTCCCTGCCTTGAAAGCCATGTGGAAGGAAGGTATCCAAAATGGAATTTTCCAGACTTTGAGGAGATGTCCGAAGAATCTATAGTGTATTTTTTCACATGAACATACGAGAATCGTGACATAGTGGTCCAGACACTGTTGTTCCAGTCCAATCCTGGCATTATTCCCTCGCTGGAATCATCCTTCTGGTTGTGATTCATATCGAAGACGCCCATGTCCGAAGGAACTGTGTCCTGTGCATGTGATTCGTTCCTTCCAGTACTGGACACCTCTATGCCAAAATGTTCGGTGGAAATGTATGAACGAGGAATCTCTATCGTATGGAAGACATTCAGGTTCCCTTTCTTGTACACATATCTACCACCTATAGCGCTCAGATTCGATTCCTGCCATGCATGTGAGCCCATATCCCAATGATAGACCACAGGATCTTCCATGTCAACGACCCATTCCGAGGAGACCTTGCTGTATCTGAAGCAACCATCGAAGTATATTGCATAATCCGGGAGATTGGAAACAAAACTTCGTATAGCAGTCCCATTTAAATAGGCTAGTAACGCTTTTCCGTTGGATATCCCATATGCCATGACACTCCTATCAGAGGGCATAGATACCGAGTACACGGGCATTTCTGTTTTCTTGTCCAGTATATTCGTCATTTCGCTCATGTTTCCGGTGGCATTCCAGGATATGCTCCACTCCTGAAGGCCATAACCATCTATGGCGAATGCAGGGTTTCCAAGCGCACATACGAATGTGCTGTCGTCTATCCATCTAAGGGTATTGACACCATGTCCAGAAACAGTAAGTGTCTTGTTAAGTTGCAGGGCGCTACCGTTCCAGTTCAGATACTGTATGGTGTTGTAGTCATCTCCTGTGAGGATGTGAGTTCCGTCATCGGACCACGCTATGGAAAACACTTTTCCGGAACTTATGGTTGCTATGGGCTCAACGCCCGAACTGTTCCCTTCGTTAGCTATGAGATCAGACATATTCCATATACCTATTTTGCTCTGCATAGGCGCTGCTAGATAGCTTCCGTCCGGGCTGATTGAAAAAGAATATAGGGATGGGTGCATGCCCTTCGGATATAGCTCGCTTATTGAATAATCTGAAACATCAAATCCATAGAGCATAGCGGTTGTCCCCATCTTCGATAGCGTTATTAGATGAGAGTCGTCATGTGAAAACTCCAGAATATTGAATCTCAGTTCGTTGGTCTGTCCCGGTGGCGCATTTATTGACCATGTATGAAGGAGGCTCCAGTCGGATACCCGATAAAGGCAGACCTTTGTTGCGCTCATGGATGCAAACATACTGCTGTCCGATGACCATGCCAGAGACACCGCCGGAGAATCCCTGTGCTCGCGGAATGTCTGGAGAAGCTTTCCGTTGTTTGCATCCCATATCTTGACTTTATAGTCTATGACTGGTGTGACACCTGTTTCAAGGGTCTTTCCTGAGGATGTTGCCACATATTTACCATCAGGGCTGTATTCCACATCGTATGTCGGTCCGTAGTGGGCGGTACCGAAATTTATATGCTTTCCATCCGGAGCATATGTAGCACCTGATGTGGCGTTGTCCACATCTATGAACATCTGATAGCTGAAGTTCTGTGCATGTTCGTGGTTCGGAAGCACCGGTGAACTGAAACCTATGAACCATGAACTCTCATTATATGCGGCATACAGATCTGTGAGGTCAAAATAATCCTTTGCACCTGTGGCAACGCTTCCGCTGTCCTCTGGGTCGGTACCAATCCTCTCCGAGATAGAGAAGTGGTTCTTTCCATCCATCTCTATGTTATGTATGTCTTCAAAAGGACCAGGCCCAGTACGAGAGAGGTCGGCATACCATGTTCCTGAGGTGGTGTTGTCCTTGAGATATGTGTACATTGAGGCAGGGTCAAAGGCCTCGGGCCAGCCGTCGTAGGGTGACGAAGTGTTGTGATAGACCTTCCATGTATCCTGCAGGTCAAGTGGACCGAAATCAATTCCGCTGTCCAGGACCGCGACCGTTGTCCCAGTCCCACTTATTCCCTCGGACCATACGTCGTAAACATGATGGTATTCTATGGGTTCCCGGTTAAAGGACTGAGTCACAGGAGGGTCCGTACCCTCTGACAGTTCATCATCTCCAAAATTGCCCTGTTTTGCAGGTATGGATGGGATTTCTTTCCTATCTGTATTTCTTTCACTTTCATATACTTCTGTACTTACAGTGTCATGTCCTTTGTTTCCGGTTCCAATATCTGCCGGAACAGTCTGTGCTACTGCCACAAAGCTGGACATCAGCATCATCATAACGAAGAGTATCGCTATTCCTTTCGCATACGCCTGTTTTTTCATATCGAATCCTCCAATCTGAGATTATGCACTGAAATTGGCATAAAAGTAATTTCTTTATAAAGTTTTTGTGAGGCAAGACCGAATGTCTTAAAATACTTCCTGTTTATTAGAGTTCATGTCCTCGGTAAAAAGGATTTTCATATGGGACGAAACCCTCCGCGGAGGAGAACAGACACCCGGAGTGGTCTTCACAGTGAAGGACAAGATGGACATAGCGGAGGCCCTGGATGAGGCAGGAGTGGCTGTGATAGACGCAGGGTTTCCGATAATGTCCGCAGGAGAGCAGGAGGCCATAAGGGAGATACTGGGAATGGGCCTCAATGCCGAAATAGGCGTCACGGTAAGGCATCTCAAATCCGACATAGATGAGGCCATGAAGCTCGAGGTCGAGAACATATATCTCTTCCATACCACAAGCGACATCCATCTCAAGCACAAGGATGGAGTGAGCAGAGCAGAGGCGATGGAGAGGACAATGGATGGAATAGACTACGCTAAATCCCACGGGCTGAACGTCACATTCATAAGCGAGGACACGATGCGCTCCGACCTCGACTTCGTTGAGGAGATGGTAGCCAGTGCCATAGAGCACGGCGCATCAAGGATAATACTCTGCGATACATCCAGCGTGGCCGCTCCAGAGCACATTAAAGAGGTATTCGAGAGGTTCACATCGAAGTTCAGGGTACCATTCGGGGTTCATTGTCACAACGACTTCGGGATGGCGGTGGCGAACACGGTCTCTGCAGTCGCAGGAGGGGCGATATATCCTACACTTGCAGTGAACTCCTTAGGGGATGGCTCCGGAAACGCCGCTCTGGAAGAGGTGGTAATGGCCCTTGAGAAGATATATGGATTCGATACGGGTATGGACACCACGAAGCTCTATTCGATATCAAAACTGGTTGAAGAGAGGTCCGGCTGCTATCTCTCACCTCAGAAGCCCATATCCGGGCTGAACTCATACAGGCACGAGTCGGAGGTGCATGTATCTGGAGTTCTGAAGTATCCTGAGGTCTATGAGCCGATAAAACCGGAGGAGGTCGGAAGGAAGAGGGAATTTGTGCTGGGAAAGCACTCCGGGCCTTCGCTGGTCAGGCTGAAATTGTGGGAGAAGAGGATGGAGGCCAGCGATGAGCAGGTGGCCGAGATACTTAAGAGGATGAAGGCTGAGAAGGAAGGGATGTCTAAGGAGCCGATAAGGGATATGCTGGAATATCTGGAGCGCTATGGAAAAGAGGTGTTGGGTTTCCCTGAGGAGAGGTTCTGGGAGATCGTCAGAGAGGTTCTGGATGATAGATGAGATACTGGAGGCGCACAGGATATCCGAAGGCTGGTACCGGCCCGACCTTCTGATGATACATGATGGGAACTACCCTCTTCTGAAAAGGTACATCGCAGGGAAGGAAATCGTATTTCCGAAAGAGAGGATAATCGCAGTTGCAGACCATTTCTCTCCACCTTCGAAGGTAGAGCACGCTGAGTTTATAGATGATTTTGAGCGATTCGTCAGGGACAACGGCCTGGAATATCACAGGTTCATGGGAATATCCCATGAGATAATGATGGACCATGCGGAGAAAGGCATGTTCATCGTGGGCCTGGATTCGCACAGCACGGCCTACGGTGTGAAAGGCGCTCTCTCGATGGGTTCCGGTGCCATAGATATGGCATACATTCTTCTGAAAGGTAAGATGTGGCTGGACAGGCCGAGAATACGAAGAATAAGGATAGAGAGCACGATGTCCGGCTTCGACACGGGCCTGCACATGATAGCCCGGGGCTACGATAACCTCTGGGTTGAGATGGAATGGGATTCGGGATTTGAAGATAGAGCGACATTATCAACGATGATGGCCGATGCAGGGGCGGCGAGCGCTCTCCACACAGAAGTGGAGCCGGATGAAACCGTATACGCCGAGGAAATGCTCATAGGCCCACCCGGCGATATCAGGCACCCTGTTTCCCTGAATGAATACGCAGGAACGACGGTGGACCAGGCATTCATCGGGTCGTGCATGGGTGGAAGATATGGCGATTTGAAGAGGGCTGCGGATATCGTTAAAGGGGAGGAACTGAGGGCAAGGCTTCTTGTCTCGCCGATATCCATGAGTGCATACATGAAGGCATTGAATGATGGAATAATCGAGAGGCTGGTGAGAGCAGGTGCTGTTATACTCAACCCGTCGTGCGGGACCTGTGCGGGAATAGACAAAGGAATGCTCGCCCCTTCGGAAAAAGGCGTTTTCACAACCACGAGGAATGCTAAGGGAAGGCACGGGGGCCAGGTCTTCTCAGCATCGCCCGAGGTGGCGGCGGCGAGCGCTCTTCTCGGAAGGATACCATCGGAGGAGGAAGTGGATGCTCTCAGGTGAAGCATTTCTCATAGGAGATTGGGTGAGCGCCGACGACATATCGCCCGCATCTCTGTTCTCTGATGAGCCTGAGGCGATAAAGGCATCGTGCCTGAAGTACATCATGCCCGGAGCGGATATCGAGGGCAGGGTCATCATAGCAGGGCAGAACTTCGGATGGGGAAGTTACAGGGAGAGCGCAGCGCTCTGCCTGAAATACATGGGTGTCAAGGCGGTCATAGCGAGATCATTCGGCCTCGGGATGTACAGGAACCTCATAGGGTTGGGAATACCCGCACTTATCGGGGACATTCCTGCGAAGAACGGGGACATCGTGGAGATAGACATGGAAAATAGGGTTGTTAGGTGCTGCGGAAGGGAACACAGGGTTGAAATATCCGATATCGCAATGGAGATACTGATGAAAGGAGGACTTCTAAATGTACCATGATGTCATAGTTATCGGTGCAGGGCCGGCGGGGATGAGCGCCGCCCTCAGAGCCAGAAGGCCGAAGACCTTCGATTACCTTCCTTCCGATGTGCTGGTTCTTGAAGAGGGTGAGCCGGGAGGCATATCCTCATGGAAGGAGACATACTTCACCAGCCCGGGATGGACATACAGGCGCGACGAACTGAGGAACATGCTTCTTTCGGAGATGGAGAGCTTCTGCATACCGATGAGAAATGAGAGGGTGGAGAGCGCTGAACTTTCAGGTAGGATAAAGAGGATAAGGACGGATAAAGGTGAGTATGAGGCGCTCGCAGTTGTAATAGCGACTGGAATGAGAAATGGTGCGAACGAGTGGCAGTACTTCGGAAAGGGGCTATATGCCACGCTGCGCTCCATAGATGTGATAAACTCAACATATGCTGAGATATGCAGCAGGCATGAAAAAATAATCTTCGTCGGATCCGAGAGGATGGAACTCGCGCTCTCCATATGGAAGGATGCCTGCGATAAGGAACCCACAGTGTTCGTTGAGAACGAAGGGGACAGGGTCATGGAGATATTCGGCGAGGGAAATGTTGAGGGAATAAAGGTCCTCAGGAACGGAAGAGTTGAGGAAATAAAGGGGGATGCGGTCATCGTTGACTTCGAGTCCTACATGCTCAGGCCAACGACGCAGATATTCGACCTGGAAACAGAGGACGGGTTCATAAAGGTGGACAGGCTCGGAAGAACGAATCTGCCCGGAGTCTTCGGGGCAGGCGACATATCGGGACCACCCTTCAGCGTAGCGAAGGCGGTTGGAGAAGGTGTCACCGCGGGAATAGAGGCATACCGTTATGCCTACAGGGTGAAGTTCGGCAGAGAGGCTCCGGCATTCGCATTCTACCCGATGGAGGGAAAGGACGGGCTGATAGTTCCGGAAATACCTGAACCTGAGGATGACTGGGTCATCGGAGCGCTCGACAGGAACCTATGCGAGAGATATCCATTCCTCAGGGATGGCGTTGAATACAGGGAATTCTTGAAGCACTTCACCCGTGAGGACTATGAGAGGATGCTCAGGTCGTACAGCATAAGCGTGAGGCCACCGCTATGAGCTTCATATCTGAGATAAAGAGGCATCCCGCATACCAGGAACTTCCGCCAAGGTTCAGGAGATGGCTTGCGCTCCGCTTCCTCTTCGGAAAGAAACCGAAAAAGGTCGGCGGCTCATATTTCCTTTCCATGCACACACCCATGTTCCCATCCGAGGCCTTCGACAGGTTCCTGTGGGCCCAGGTGGATATCTCAAAGGGAAAGAGGCCGATGGAGATCGCCAGCATGGAGGTTACCAGAAGGTGCGACATGGAATGCAGGCACTGCGCATTTCCAGGGGCCGCGATGGAACTGAGCGCATCCCAGATCAACAGGATACTCGCTCAGGTGAAGGACTTTCGCCCATATTCATATATCATAACAGGGGGCGACCCTCTGAAAAGGGATGACATAGAATCTATAATCGGCACGGTGAAAGGAGAGGGTGCCATCAATCTCTTCACTCCCGGCCACCTCCTCAGCCATTCGAGAGCGCTCTCCCTCAAAAAATCGGGGCTCACCGGAATATTCATAGGCATAGACTCGCCCTACGAGGAGAGGAACGACGGAATAAAGGGAAGGAAAGGCGCATACTCATCGGCATTGAAGGCGATAGAGGCGGCTAAGAGGGCAGGCCTGTTCGTCGGGATATCCTCGGTGATAATGCCCGATTCTTCCGGAAAGGAGATAAGGGGCCTCATAGCGCTCGGAACAGGGCTCGGTGTGGACGAGATGGACCTCTTCGACCCGATATCCCGGGAAAAGGGGCTTTACGGCTCGCCATCCCTTGAGAAAGAGCTTTTCAGGGTGCAGAAGAGGGCCCGCAAGAAATGGCCAGTCATAATATCGGGGCCATACATGGACAGCCCGGAGTTCATGGGTTGCACCGCCGGATTCAACAGAATCCATATAGATTATCGGGGAAATGTCATGCCCTGCGCAGTGCTTCCGTATGTGGTGGGGAGCGCTCTGGATACGCCTATAAAGGACCTGTGGGAGAGTATGGCCAGGATGCCGGGCTCGAAGTGCATCGCAAAGGAATGCATACGGAGGAAAGAGCGCTCATGCATGGAACTGGACGACAGAAGGCCTCCGAAGTACTACGGGATGCTCACAGGAGAGCAAAAAGGGCCATGAAAAGCAGGGGATAGCGCGTTGTCACGAACCACGAAGGCAGCCTTTTTCCGCCTTTCTTCGCAGCGCTCACCGCGTCCTCCTCTTTTGACAGCATGAATATCTCGTGGAAGACCTGAATCGCTTTGAAGAGCGCCAGAAGGCAGAAGGCCATCACAAGGAGGCAGTTGTCGTTCAGAAATATGAGAAGGGAGACAGGCGCCAGAATCCCGATGGCCTGGGAGAGCGCTGCGATCTTTAAGGTTCTCTTCGCACCTATCCTGACCGCAAGCGTTTCTATGCCCATCCTTTCATCCACATCCGTGTCCTCCGCTATGTTCACCATGTTTATCCCAAGGTTCAGGAAGAAGTACCCGGTCAGGAAGAGCCAGAACATTACGGGAAAATCCGTGGAAAGAACGCTGTATCCCGCTATTATTGGAAGGACATACACGCCCACCATCACGGGAAGCGGGGAGAGAACTCCCCTTTTCTTCACTCTGAGGGGTGGAGCGGAATACGAGTATGCGAGGAATATTCCCAGAAGCCCGAGGCCTCCGGCAATCCACTTTCCGCGCACTATTAGAAGCAATGAGATTGCAACCCCAAGGACGAGTTCCACCGCCATGATGGCATCCAGCCGTTTCCCCAGCCTCTTCGTTGCGAAGTAAAGGTCCTTCTTGTACAACCGGTCAACATCCATGTCGTACCTGCAGTTTATGTTGCAGGAGAATGTCACCGTTATGTAGAAGAGCGCTATGAAGAGCAGGACATCCGTCCGCAGAAGGTCAGATAGTGCCGAGGCTGCCATGGAAGGCCCGAGGAGAGCGCTCGCCAGCGATACGGCCTGTATCCTCGCCCGGCTTACGGTTAAGAAGTCCCTGAGGGATTGCACGGTTTATGCAAGCCTTACTCCTTAAAGTATTTTCCGAAATGGCAAAATGATAAATAGATGCTTCAGATGGATTTCTGTGTATGATTTCATCGTGGTCGGTGCAGGGCCTGCCGGGTCCTCCGCAGCGGAAAGACTTGCCAAAGAGGGAATGAAGGTACTTGTGATAGAAAAAAGGCATAATATCGGCATGCCCGTGCAGTGCGGGGAGGGAATGAGCACATATCAACTTGAAAGGATTGGAATGAGAAAGGGAGAACACATCGTGTGGGAGGGTGATGATGTAGAACTAATTTTTCCAAGCGGATCAATATTCGTCAGGCAGAGCATGGTGAGCATAGACCGCTCAAAGCTGGACAGGGAACTTGTGGACAGGGGGTTGTCCGAAGGTGCGGAATTGAAGACGGGAGAGCGCGTAGGAAAAATTTCAAAATCGGCATCTTTCTGGAAAGTAAACACCGAAAAATCCGAATATTACGGCAGATATCTGATAGGGGCGGATGGATATCTCTCTGTGGTGGGCAAATCTTTGGGCCTCTATGAAATGTTTGGGGTCATAACTGGCACATCCACCAGAGGGATGAAAAACGGTGTAGAAGACCACTTCAAGTTCTATTTCTCTTCCGAATATCCGCACGGATATGCATATGTCTTTCCAAGAGGTGGAGGGCTTGTCAATGCAGGAGTCGTTCTAAAAGGAAGGAACATAAGACAGGCTAATGATGTGTTCTTGAGGAAGAACGAGATACGTCCGATTGAAAACAGAGGAGGCGGAATTCCTTTCCTTGTTAAGTTGAAAAGATACTATGGATGGAGGGCCATGCTGGTTGGCGATGCTGCCGGTCTTACGAACTCGATAACATACGGGGGCATATATGCAGCCATAATGAGCGGGCGCCTGTCTGCGAAGGCAGGGACACATGCTATTGAGAAGGGAATGGAGTTTCCGAAAAGCTATGAAAAAGACCTGAAAAAATCGGATTTCTTCCAGAGAAACTCCGAAAAGGATCATAATATGGTCTATCAAATGAAGGAAGGTGATATGGAACTTCTCGGCAAAATAGCAGGAGGAAGGTATCTGGACGAAGTCTCTGTGATGTCCTCATTTGCTAAAATAGTGAGGTCGGGCCGTATCGGTGCACTCCCCCGGATGCTCAGACTTTACAGGTATTTTCTCAGAAACTCCAGGACAATATGAAGAAAAGATACCACAGTAGCACTGCGAAGTATGCTCCGAACACGCAGTTGTAGCATTCATATTTCATGAAGGAAACCGACGCAAATATCCCGAGCATCGTTGAAATGGCAAGATTCCACCATGTGAAGAAAAGGAATGCCGGGAGTATGAACAGTATGAATGCCCCTGTTCCAACTGCTCTTTTTCCTCTTTCCTTGCCAAGAACAGTATATATTGTGGACGCACCTGCTCTAACATCTCCCTCATAATCCTTATATGCCGTTATGTTGGGTGCTATGGACAGGGAGAATATGATTATGAGGCCCACGCTTGCTGCAAGGTAGTTCATGGGTTCCATCGATAAATAACTGCTATCCAGTATCCAGAAATGCGTCCAGTAACCCATTCCAAAGTATATGCCCGAACCCAGGCCGATTATTACGGTTCCATACCATCTGTTCCTTATCCTTACCGGTGGTACGGAGTATATCACTGCCAGAAAAGCATATGTGAGCCCGAGAAGGGTTGTTATGAAGCCTCCCAAAAAGCTGAAAAGAAGCCCAACTGCAAGGGCATACAGAGACCACCTGAAGTATTTCTTAAAGCTGACCTCTCCAGCCGCAAGAGGTCTTTCGGGGTGAGCGGTCCGGTCTATCTCCACATCATATATGTCGTTCAGCATGGTGGTGAACTGCCACAGAAAGATAACAGATATGGTTGGGAGTATAAGGTTCGTAATTCCCGAATGCGGCAGGTCCTGCCTTAGTATATATCCCACTATCACCATCATAATCGCATGCAGTGTTCTCGTCCCCCTCACTATTCCTTTCAATAAAGAGAGCCCCCTCATCTTTTTTCTTCCTCCACTTTTCTTTTCCAGAAAATGGAAAGAGTCAGGAACAGTATGTAAACGAGTATCAGAGAGATAATGGACATTGAAGTTACGGGATGTGGCACAGGAATTCTGATGGTTTGTAGCAGAGTGGGGTCGTAATCATGTATGTGTTTACCCCATATCTTCACAAGCCAGTATGAAGGGGTATAAAAACCGATGAGAAATGCAGCGACGCCGTAGAGGCCGAATATGAAGGAGGAGAGCGATGTCTTTTTTCCTTCAAAGGGTTTTGAGGTGTATATGTATGCGGTAAACAGAAAGAGAATGGTCATGATGAATGGCCCCTGGCCGAGAAGATAGGATGAGGCAATGGACAGTATAAGGAAGATTAGGGCCACATTTCTATACTGTTTCTTGGTGTATGGGGCATTCCAGGGTCTGTCCCCAGTCAAATCCTCCATCATGTTCCAGAACTGTGCGGCGGATGCCGCGGCAAGTATGGCAAACCCGATATAGACTTCATGAAGGAAATATTCCGGATACAGGGCACCGGACACGAAAACCCCGAGATATACAGCAAATACAACGAGCAATATCCTCGTCCACTTTATTGATTTAAAAAAGTAAACAGTGCGCTCTCGGGAGTATATGTACATGAAAAGAGATGTGGATATCAAGAACATGATTGTGTAATATAGAGCGACGAAGAGAAACATCTGCTGTTGTATAAGGAAAGACGCCATGTTTGGTTCTATATTCGAATAATATTTAACATATATTGGAAAATGCAAGTATCCGAAAATAACAAGGTCAGTGCCGTTCCCAACGCTTTCGAAATTGATTAACCATACTAGAGAAACAGCTACATAAGATATAAAAACAAATAACAGAGTTCCCGTGAGAAAAGAGCGAAAAATGGATTTGGTCCTGAGGAAAACATATAATGAAGACAACACTATTATGCTATAAAGTTGAAAGAATTCCCCATACCCTATGCTTCTGATGAAAGCTATATTAAATGCGTCCATCATCCAAATTATTATATTTGGATTTGAAGAATATGGGTATCCGCGGCCGAGTCCACCATATCCAAGAAGATAATCTAGTATCGGGGGAGTTATTATTATCCACCAGCCCGAAAGTACAAGATTGAATACCTTTCTTCCATTAAGTCCGGAAGCAATTTTAATTATAAGAACACCGGTCATGAAGAGGCCGAAGTAGAGGGCTACATGATTGGCGCGCAGGTATAAAGATTCACTAGCATATTCGAAAACTTTACATTCCAGAACTGAACGGATAATGGCGAAAGAGAAGACAACAGCAAATGCAAGAGGTATTCCTCCTCTGTCCTTTTCGAAAAATCTTATAACTCGCTCGGTAGTACTGATTACTTCCGTTTCCTTCGTTTTTTTCACAATCACTTCACATTTCACCTGATATTTAAGACTTTCTCGAAATCTGTTTTTTAGGATTTTATAATCTCTGTGTAACAGAGAGGCATGAAATCCGATATTTTTAAATAGTTTGAAGACAGTCTGCAACTATGGAAAAAGACAGGCGTGCTGAGACTATGGCTGTGGCCGCTTTTATGGCGTTAATACTTGTTCTTGCTGCATACATGTTCGTTTTTAATAACCAGAATCAATCTGAGGATAAAGGCTCTTCTTTGCCTCCATTTGAAATAAAATTTCCGCAAGATGAAGGGCAGCATCATGAAACAATGGAAATATGGACACTTGCAATGAATCTCACAACCACGGACGGAAGATTTTTCGTCTTCGATATTTCATGGTCATATGACAACCTCAACGGTATCGAGCCATCAACATTTTTCTCGGTTACCGACCCTCAAAATAATACCGGGATTCCTTATTATTCACATACATACAATGTTAGAAATTTTCATTTTTCAGAGGGGTGGTTGAACATAGATACTGTAGATAAATCTGGAAATCATTTTAGCATAAGATCTTCAGATAATATGACTGACACATACCTGCTTTCTGCATCTGCAGGAGGCGCCGTGGACTATGATATAGATGCCCGGATGAAATCAGCAAAGGATCCTGTGCTTTTCACACAGAACCGTGATGGCAAATTGTTGTTCGGTTCGCTGTATCTGGAGAACGGCACTCTTTTCGGATATTTACAGTCTGATTTTTCTATAACGGCTGATTTACACATTGCCGGAGATGAATTTTCGGCCACTGGAAGAGCATCTCTTCTGCACGAATGGGGTGGTCTGTGGAGCAGCATTTTCGAGTTGTCCATCCTGAAAGAAAAAAATGATGATATTTTTAGATTAACATACTACTATCCCGGAGGTTCAAATATAATATTAGAACAAATATATAT
>JALTFR010000041.1 GCA_027006785.1 Thermoplasmata archaeon
CCATTATATACTATCACTGTGGAATTATCCTCGATAAGCATCGGCTGGTGTCCTTTTGAGGATAAATCTATTATAGAAAGCCGGACATGGCCGAGACTGACATTCTTATCTGTGTATATGCCTTCATCGTCCGGCCCTCTGTAACGAATCGCACTGTTCATCCCGGCAATCAATTCTTCATCTGACCAGTTAAAACCGTTTATTCCACACATCTCTCTATCTCCCGATGATGTATTCAACGATTTTTTTTGCACTATCTCCAGATCCAAATGCGATTGCTGCAGAGCGCATTTTAATCTCTTTTTCTTTATTCCCAAGTATCTCCTCAATATTTTCAATGACTTTTTCTGGATCAACGCCCACAATGATATTACTCCCTGCCTCCACCGTCTCTGGCCTCTCGGTGTTGTCCCTCAGTGTCAGGCAGGGAACATGGAGAATGTTGCTCTCCTCCTGTATCCCGCCGGAATCCGTGAGTATCAGTCTCGCCTTCGATATCAGCACCAGAAATTCAAGGTAGCCAATAGGTTCTATCACCTTCACCAAGGGGTTATCTATACTGAGCCCGAATTCTTTCATACGATTGGCAGTTCTCGGGTGCATCGGGAAGAGCGCAGGTATCGGGAGAGAGTTAAGGATCCCCACTATCTTCTCAAGGCGCTCCCTGTCATCCACATTCTCCTGACGGTGTGCGGTTATGAGGGCATATTCCCTCTCTTTCATCCCGTATCTCTCAAGGACGTCCTCCCGTTTCTTCGCTATCTCAAGGTTCTGATATACCGCATCAACCACTGTGTTCCCTGTTATGTATATCCTCTCATCGGGAATTCCCTCTTTCAGAAGGTTCTCCCTGCTTCCCTGGGTGGGCGCAAAGAGGTAATCTGATACATGGTCCGCAAGTATCCTGTTTATCTCCTCAGGCATCGAACGGTCATTGCTGCGAAGCCCGGCCTCCACATGGCCCACTTTGATATGCAGTTTTGAAGCGGTTATGGCTCCTGCGAGCACCGTGTTGGTATCGCCCTGTACGAGCACCACATCCGGCCTGTCCTTTTTGAAGACCTCCTCCATTCCCTTCATCATCTCTCCTGTCTGCGCTCCGTGGCCCCTGAACCTCTCTCCAACATCCAGCTTGTAATCCGGCTGTGGCAGTTCCAGTTCCTCGAAGAACAGGCGGTCCATGTTGTAGGAGTAGTGCTGGCCTGTGTGAAGCACATAGTACGGAATATCGCGGGAGGAGAGCGCTCTGATAACGGGAGACATCTTGATTATTTCCGGCCTTGTTCCTACGACCACAGCGACCTTCATCTTTTTACCACCTTACTATACCAGATTGGAAACATATGCCCTAAATAACCATTTGCCTGAAAACTTCCATATAGTAAAAGATATTGCGCTATATGGCTCTTACAAACAGGCGCATTCTCATCACAGGTGGCGCCGGCTTCATAGGCTCCAATCTAGCCGAATACCTGTCCGATTCAAACGAAGTATTCGTTCTGGACGACCTGAGCCTCGGTTCACGGGACAACATAGAGGGAATGAATGTCCGGATCATAGAGGGCTCCATACTTGATGATGCCATCCTCTCACAACTTGATGAAATGGATGTCATCTTCCATCTCGCAGCCATTCCCGGTGTGCAGGACAGCATAGACCACCCTGTCAGGACGGCGGAGGTCAATATGCTGGGCACGCTGAAGATGCTGGAATATGCCAGAGAGAAGGATGCTGGAACATTTGTCTTTGCCTCATCCTGCGCGGTATATGGAGATCCGGGGGAAATGCCCATATCCGAATCAACGCCCCCGAACCCGCTCTCGCCCTATGCCACACAGAAGCTGGCCTCGGAGCACCTTATACGCAATTACTCCGAGCTCTACGGCATAAAGGGAGTTTCGGCGAGGTTCTTCAATGTCTACGGTCCTAGGCAGAACCCCTATTCCGAGTACTCGGCGGTGATACCCAAGTTCATATCACTGTGCCTTGAAGGGAGGAGGCCGGTCATATTCGGCAATGGTGAACAGACCAGGGACTTCGTATATGTGAAGGACCTTGTCAGAGGGCTCGAGCTCATGGCATCCGTAGAACATAAGGAGAACATAATCAACCTCGGTTCAGGAAGGGAAATAAGCATAAACGAACTGGCCGGCACCATAGCAAAGGAGACAGGATGTGGCCTGGAACCGGAGCATGCAGAGGCAAGAAAAGGAGAGGTAGAGCGCTCCCTGGCTGATATTTCCATTGCGAAGCGCGTTCTCGGTTGGGAACCAGAATATTCTCTGGAAAAGGGCATAAGGGAGACAATAGAGGCCTTCAAACGCAAACATATATAACCCCCCTCAAAATGCCCCGTTGTGAAGATATCCGTCATAATCCCAACAATGAACGAGGAAGAGTCCATCGGAGAGGTTCTGGACGAGATAAACTCGGCCCTGAAACCGACCGGATGGGATTACGAGATCCTCATGGTGGACACCAATTCGAAGGACAGGACAAGGGAGATAGGCATTTCAAAGGGCGCTAAGATAATAGATGAGCCGCGCAGAGGCTATGGAAGGGCATACAAGACCGGTTTTGAGAGGGCATCCGGAGATATCATCGTGACCCTCGATGGAGATACCACATACCCCGCATCGGACATACCGAGGCTCGTGAAGATACTGGATAAGGAGGGCCTGGACTTCATAACCACTGACAGGCTGAGCGGTATGGAGAAAGGTGCGATGACGACATCCCATAAGTTCGGGAACTGGGTGCTCGTAAAGGCGATGAACCTTCTCTTTGGGATGCACCTGAAGGACTCCCAGTCGGGAATGTGGGTATTTCGAAGGGATGCCCTGAAGAAAATCAATCTGACGAGCGATGGAATGCCCTTATCCGAGGAGATAAAGATAGAGGCCTTCAAGAAGCTGAAAGCGAAGGAAGTGCCCATAAAGTACAGGCCCAGGAAGGGCGAAGTGAAGCTCAACTCATGGAAGGACGGGAAACGCAACCTGAAATTCCTTTTCGAGAAGAGGAAGATGATGAAGAAGGAATCGAGGGCGGAAGCCCGAGAGAAACCTTCCAACTCCGAAAGAACAGAGCAGAAGGTGAGATCGAGGACGCAAGTCCGAGAGACACCTCTTCAGTCCGAAAGAACAGAGAAAAGGTGAAATCGAGGGCGCCAGCCCGAGAGACACCTTCTAAGTCCAAAACAGAGAAGAAGGTGAAAAAATGAAGAGAGATGTAATATCCATGCTGGATGTGAAGGACGACCTGATGGAGATATTGGACCTGGCCGCAGAGATAAAGAAGAAGCAGAAGGCAGGGGAGATATACGAGCCCCTGAAGAACAAGACGCTGGGAATGATATTCGAGAAGCCCAGCACAAGGACCCGCATATCATTCGAGACAGGTATGACCCAGCTCGGAGGCCACGCAATATATCTCAGCCCCAAGGACATGCAGATGGGAAGGGGCGAGACCGTGGCAGATACGGCAAAGGTTCTCTCAAGGTATGTGGATGGGATAATGTACAGGGCGTTCAGCCACGATGTCATGCTCGAACTGGCTAAGAACGCGACAGTGCCAGTGATAAACGGACTGGACGATGTGGAGCATCCCACACAGATACTCGCGGACCTTCTGACGATAATGGAGCACAAGGGAGGCTTCAGAGGCCTGAAGTTCGTGTATGTCGGAGATGGGAACAATGTCGCCAACTCCCTGGCCCTCGGTGCCGCGATGGTGGGAATGGACTTCTACATAGCCTGCCCTGAGGGATACGAGCCCAACGCATACATATGGCAGAAGGCAAGGGAGATATCGGCCAAGAACGGTAGCAAGATGGAGATAGTGAGAGACCCTGTTGAAGCTGTGAAGGATGCGGATGTGATATACACCGATGTTGCGGTGTCCATGGGACAGGAGGCTCAGGCCGAAGTTAAGGAGCGCATCTTCAAAAAATATCAGGTGAACGAGGAACTGGTGAAGCACGCAAAGCCGGACTACATATTCATGCACTGCCTGCCTGCACACAGAGGTCATGAGGTCACAGATGGCGTTGTGGACAGCCCCAACTCAGTGGTCTTCGACGAGGCGGAGAACAGGCTGCACGCGCAGAAAGGCCTGATGGTAAAGCTGATGGGATGAGCTAAGTGAGAAGCATATCCGCAAGGGCCCGCAGGCTTCCGCCATCAACGACGCTGAAGATAAGCCAGATGGCAGCGGACATGAGGGCAAAAGGAGAGGATGTAATCTCCCTCTCCATCGGAGAGCCTGATTTCCAGACGCCCCAACCGATAATAGATGCGGCAAAAGAAGCGCTGGAACGCGGAGAAACCCATTATGCACCATCCCGAGGAATACCTGAGCTCAGAGAGGAGATCGCAAGGAAGATGAAGGAAGAGAACATGGTGGATGTGGGTCCTGAGAACATCATCGTGACCATCGCCAAGCACGGAATATTCATGGCATCCCAGTCGGTCGTCCAGCATGGTGAAGAGGTCGTACTTCCAGATCCCGGATGGGTGTCCTATTCTGCAATAAGCATATTTTCAGGTGCGAAAAGAGTAGATCTCAGGGCAAAGGAAGAGGACGGTTTCATACCGAGAGAAGAGGATATAAAGAATGCAGTGGGTGATAAAACAAAACTTTTTGTTATAAACACCCCTTCAAACCCAACCGGTGTGGTGTATCCGAAAAAAACACTGAAAGTTATAGCAGACCTCGCAGAAGACTATGATTTCTATGTTCTTAGTGATGAGATATATGAAAAGCTCATCTATCGTGGAAAGCATATAAGTATAGCCTCACTTGGAAATATGCATGAGAGAACCATAACACTCAACGGATTTTCCAAAGCTTATGCCATGACCGGTTGGAGGATGGGTTGGATATCTGCACCAGAGCACCTTGTGGATGCCATAAACAAATTACAGCAACAGACGATTACATGTGTTCCTCCTTTCATTCAGAGAGCCGGTATAGTGGCACTTCGTGAATGCGCTCCCTGTGTTGAGGATATGAGAAAGGAGTTCGAAAAAAGAAGGCTAGTTGCTCTCGGAGAGATAGATGAGATGCACACCATGTCGGCCTTCAAGCCCTCGGGTGCGTTCTACATATTCGCCAGATATCTTCCAGAGATGAACTCGTTCTCTCTTGCCGAGTATCTTCTGGAGGAGCACAAGGTTGCGGTAACTCCCGGAGGAGCCTTTGGAATTGCCGGAGAGGGTTACATCAGGATATCCTATGCTGCAAGCACTGAAAGGCTTATAGAAGGCTTGAGACGCATAGACAGAGGATTGGGCTCGTTGTAAATGACGTAGGTTCATATAAGAGAACTTTTCATGGATTTGACAATGAGAGTGCTCTTTGACGTGGGCCACCCCGCGCAGGTACATCTGATTAAAAAAACGGTATTCGTACTTCAAGAACACGGTTATGAGATAGATGTAGCGGTAAGAGAACGAGAAAATATCGTCTCAGGCCTTCTCGAACACTATGGCATCGATTATGAGAAGATAGAACCGAATGCTCCGGGTATGGCTGCCAAAGCCCTGAGCCTCGTGAAAAACGACCTTGACCTTCTAAAAATGTCAAAAAAGAAAAACTACGACATATTCGTGGGTATGGGCTCACCTTACTCGGCTCATGCCTCAAGAATACGCTCGAAGCCGTATATCTCTTTCTCGGACACCGAGGATGCGAGATTACAACTTAAATTGACTCTGCCATTCACCGATTCTTTCCTGACACCAGACTGCTTTCTTACTGATTTCTCACCTAAAAAACATATAAAATATCCAAGCTATCATGAACTGGCCTATCTTCACCCCAGAGAATTCAGTCCTGATGATTCTGTATTTGAACACCTTGATGTCGAAAAAGGAGAGCCCTATGTTATTATGCGTTTCTCAGCATGGGATGCCAGCCATGACACCGGACAGCACGGTTTCAGAGACGATACTGAGAGATATGAAGTTGTAAAGAATATGGAAAAGTACGGAAAGGTACTCATAAGCTCTGAAATACCTCTGAAAGGAAAGCTTGAAAGGTTCAGGATAAAAATTCCGTCACACATGATGCATGATGCTCTCTATTATGCATCACTCTATGTCGGTGACGGACATAAGATGGCCGCTGAGAGTGGTATACTGGGAACGCCCTCGATACTGGTATCTACACGCTGGGATAGAACAGGGAACTTCATGGATTTTGTGAAGAAATACAGAACTGTTGAGGCCTTTAAAGAGCCGGCAAAAGCCCTTTCACGTGCCGTGGAAATCATGAAAGAATCAAAGATATACAGGAAAGAATGGGTGAAAAAGGCAAACAACCTTATAGAGAAAAAAATGGATATGACAGAATTTATGACATATTTCATAGAAAAATATCCGGAATCTCACAGAAAGATAATTGCCGGAGAGAATTCGTTCAATAAATTCATATACAAAAACGCTCGGTGGAATAAAGATTATTAATTATTTTTTATTAAAATATTTATGTCTGTACACATTCCCGCAGTTCATGCATGTCACGGTTATCTTCCCGTTGTTCAGCCTGTATTCTGCAGTGACCCCATCTATAAGAAAAGAGTTGCACTTTCTGCAGTAGTGCATCCTGTATTTTTGCGGTATCCTGACATTATATCTCATGCCTATTTTGCGGGCAAGTTCGACATAGCGGCGAGCCCGGTCATGGCGGCCTGAGAGCGCTGCCTTCTCGGCCTGCTGGAAGAGTATATCTATGCGCTCCCCTGCCATCTCAACCATCTCCTTTGTGCGCCGCCCTTTTCTACCCCTTCTGGCGCTCCTCCGGCTCATATCTCGATCTCAACCCCGTACACCCTTTCAGGGTTCTCCTTGTGTATCTTCCATGCATCCTCTTCGGCCATGAGCCCGTTCTCCATGAATGCCTTCGTGCGCTTCGGCACGGTTTTGAGAGATAGGACAGCTCCGGGCCTGCTCGGCTCGTCTATGTAATCCGTTTCCATGGTGAAGCGATTTCCTTTCTTGAGGGCCTTCTTTATGTTATCCTTTGAGGCAAGTACCGACGGAAAGAGCCCCTGGTTCTCCTCTGGAAGTATTGCAGGTGGTGAGAAATGCTTCACCACCCTTCCCCTGTCCATCCCGGCCCTGTCCGCAAAGGATGCCAGTTCCTTCCACCCTTCAGGCGTACAGTGCTCTGTATGAAGCACTATGGCACAGCCCTTTTCCTTTGCCAGTTCCATCCCGTACTGGAGTATCTCGTTGCTCGCTGCCCATACCTCGGGGCTGACCTCGAAGTGAGGCCTTCCCACCTCTCCGATCGCTATGGCCTTTCTCTCTTCCACCCATGAGGCGGCCAGTTCCATGGCCTCCATCATTATTGCCTTTGATTCCTCGAGGGAATGGTGTTCCATCAACCTGAGAAGGTCGGCAGGATATGGGCCAACAGTGAGCCAGATAACGGCATCCGTTTCATCACTCACTTTCTCGACCATTGAGAGGGAGCGCTCGTACTGTGCCCTGAAATCCTGCAGGTCCTTCAATGGCATCTCTGAATAGGGCATGTGGGACATTATCAGGTGGGTGCCACCCAGCCTGAGGAACTGCCTGACGGCATCCACATTATCTCCCTTGAACTGCAGGTGCATATGGTCGTCCAGTATTGGAATCATATGTTCACGGCAGCTGGCCTATCTTCCTGAGTTCCTCGGCTATCTTCTCAACGGCCCTCTCCACGTCCTCCGGCTTCTTCGCTCCGGTACATACCAGTTTTCCGGAACCGAACAGCAGAAGGACGACCTTCGGGTCGTACATCCTGTAAACAAGTCCTGGGAACTGCTCGGGCTCGTATTCCACATTCTCAAGACCGAATGACATGGCTATGGAATTGAGATTTATGGGCGTTCCGAGGTCCGAAGACGCAACTATGTTCTGGACGTGTATGACTGGCTTCTCTTCTATTGGAAATCCAGCAGCCTCAACCTTCTTCACCAGATGGTCTATGGCGGCCTGCACCTCTTCAAGGCTCTTTCCACCCGTGCAGACCACTTTTCCACTCCTGAAAAGAAGTGTCGCTGTCTTCGGCTCCTTTATCCTGTAAATAAGCCCCGGGAACTGCTCGGGCTCGTACTCCGAGTTCTCAAGGCTGAGTGCTATCTTCGGAAGGTCCAAATCCTCCCTCAACGATGTGGATGCTACCACATTCTCGATCTTTATCTTTGGTTTGTATGCCAAGTGCTCATCCTCCTTGGGTTTATAAGTTATATAAATACCATATTTAAAGCTTTCGCTTTAGCTTCCCCAAATCTCATATACGGAACGATTATGCAGGGCCATGGACGAACTCAGGGAACTGCTCACCAAATACGCTCTACAGAATGCCATATTCTACGAAGGAAAGGCGAACCCCGGTGCTGTGATGGGAAAGGTCATGGCCGCTGAGCCGGAACTGAAAAGAAGGGCGAAGGAGGTGAGCGCTCTCGTCCGGGAGATAGTCTCCGAGATCAACAAAATGAGCCTTGAAGAGCAGAAGAGGATGCTCGAGGAGATGGCACCTGAGCTCATGGAAAGAAAGAAGAAGGAAAAGAGCCACGAACTTCCCGAACTGAAGAACGCGGAGAACGGCGTGGTCATGAGGATGGCCCCGTATCCTTCGGGCCCTCTGCACATAGGTAATGCGAGGATGGCGATACTCAACGACGAGTATGTGAAGCGCTACGGAGGAAAGCTGTTCCTCGTCTATGATGATACCATAGGCAGCAGCGAGAAACTGCCTGACCTCGAGGCGTATGACCTGATAGCCGATGGGTTGAAATGGCTTGGGATAGAGTATCACGATGTCTTCTACAAGTCCGACAGGATAGAACTGTTCTACGAGTGGGCCGAGAGGCTAATAGAACTGGACGGTGCCTATGTCTGCGAGTGCTCAGCCGAGGAACTGAGGTACAACAGGGAGCACGGGATAGAGTGCGAGCACAGGCATCAGAGCGTTGAGGAGAACATGGAGAAATGGAAGAGGATGCTTGCCGGGGATTATGAGGAAGGAAAGGCGATACTGAGGATAAAGACCGACATGAAGCATCCGAACCCTGCGTTCAGGGACAGGGTACTTTTCAGGATATCCAAACGGGAGCATCCTAGAGTTGGAAAGAAATACCATGTATGGCCTCTGCTCGAGTTCTCATGGGCTGTGGACGACCACACCCTAGGAATGACCCATGTTCTCAGGGGAAAGGACCTTGTGATGGAGGACCTGATGGAGCAGTATCTCTGGAAGCTATTCGGAATTGAAGGCCCTGAGTTCATACACTACGGCATGCTCAGGATAAAGGAAGCGAAGCTCAGCAAGAGCAAGTCCAGCAAGGAGGTGAAGAGCGGGGAGTTCTCGGGATGGGATGACCCGCGCACATGGAGCCTTCAGTCCCTTAAAAGAAGGGGCATACGGCCCGATGCCATACGCTCGTTCATATTGTCCTTCGGCCTGAGCCAGAGCGACATAGAGGTGCCTGCAGAGAACCTGTATGCCGAGAACAGAAAGCTTATAGATGCGAGCACACCGAGAAGGATGTTCGTTCCTGACCCGGTGAAGATAAAGGTAAAAAGAGCTCCCGACATGAAGGAGATAGAGCTGGCGAACCATCCTAAAGAGGGCCTCGGTACCAGAAAGATAAGGGTCGGGAACGAGATATGGGTATCCGGCGAGGACTTCAAGGCACACAGGGGAAAGGAGATACGCCTGAAGGACCTGTTCAATGTGATGCTGGAAGAAGAGGCTGAGTTCACATCCATACCGAACAAGGACATTCCCAGGATACAGTGGGTGAGCGACCCTGTGGATGTGGAAGTTGTGATGGTGGACGGGAGTGTCAAAAAAGGCCTTGGAGAGCACTCCCTTCTGGATTTGAAGCCGGATGACATGGTGCAGTTCGAGAGGTTCGGCTTCGTGAGAATAGATGAAGTAAAAGAGAATATGGTCCGGGCATACTACGCACATCCCTGAAAATCTTAAATACGGGTTGCTTAATGCGGCGGCACACCCGATATAAGACAAACTGGGCCTGTAGCTTAGTGGTGGAGCGTCTGGCTCATAACCAGATGGTCGCAGGTTCGAATCCTGCCAGGCCCACTCATTTTTCTTTCATTCCGATACCCTTTAATATCGTCCTGCAATGCATTACCATGAGAGTTCCCGAGTATGTCCGGCTTTTCCGGAAGAACATGCTGGTCAAAGACGGTGTTTCCACTGACCTTGAGATGTCAAAGATCATGCAGAGCGCTCCCCGCCGTCCCTTCCTTTTCACCAACGAAAACAGGATGAGGGTTGTGGGAAACCTCTGGGCCACAAGGGACAGGATTGCGAAAGGGCTCAATATGAGGAAGAAGGATGTCATTCCCTCTTTGCTGTCTGCCATAGACAGCCCGGAACCATATGAGATGGTGGAGAGCGGAAACTTCACCAGAAAGCTGTCCGGTCTGGATGATATTCCTGTCCTGAAGTTCTTTGAGGAGGACGGAGGAAGATACCTGACGAGCGCCATACTCTCAACAGTATTGGATGGAAAGCACAACATGGCATACCACAGGATGCTTGTCCGTGATGGGCATCTCGTTGCAAGGCTCGTTGAGGGCAGGCACACGGACAGGATGTACCATGAGGCTCTCGAACACGGAGAGGAGTTGAAGGTAGTTATCTTCGTAGGCGCTCCCCTTGAGGTCATGATAGCCGCAGCAGTATCGGTAGATTACGGCCGGAGCGAACTTGAGATCGCTTCTGCGCTCCACAGCATCTCGAACGGAATCCCTCTGGATGTAACTGAAGTTGGAGACATACCCGTGCCTGCGGATGCGGAGTATGTCATAATCGGAAGGCTGACCGACAGGATGGAGGAGGAAGGGCCTTTCGTTGACATAACCGGAACCCTGGACCACACCCGCATGCAGCCTGTGATTGAGGTTGATGCGGTCTATTCCGCGCCTGACCCCATGTACCATACCATACTGCCCGGTGGCTACGAGCACTTCTTCATGATGGGCATGCCGAGAGAGGCCACCATATACCGCGAGATCTCGAAGGTGGCGGATGTGAACGACATAGCGCTCACCCCCGGCGGTTCATCATGGCTTCACGGAGTGATATCCATCCATAAAAGGAGCGAGGAGGAGCCGAAGAAGGTGATTGACGCCGCATTCAGGGGCCACAGGTCCATGAAAAGGGTTGTCGTCGTTGACGATGACATAGATGTGAACAACCCAAAGGATGTTGAGTGGGCGCTCGCCACACGCTTTCAGGCCAACAGGGACATGGTGGTAAGGAACGAGAGGGGCAGCAGCCTTGACCCGAGCATCTACGATGACGGTACGATGGACAAATGGGGCCTCGATGCCACAGCGCCACTTGGAAAAGAGGGTTTTAAGAGGGTTATGAAGTTAAAGGATTGATCGAAGGGCTTCATTCACAAGGCGCTTCGTGTCCTCTATTTCTTCCTGGCCTTCGACCGTGAGCAGTTTTCCCTTCTTCTCGTAGTAATCGATAAGTGGGGCGGTCTGCTCCTCGTAGGTCTCCAGCCTCTTCTTAACGGTCTCCTCCTTATCGTCATCCCTCTGTATCAGAGGTGTTCCGCATACATCGCAGATGTTATCCTTCTTCGGAGGGTTGTACTTTATGTGATAGACCGCACCGCATTTCGGGCAGGAGCGCCTTCCGGTTATCCGTTCTATGAGTTTCTCAAAGGGAACATAGATGTTCAGAACTGCGTCTATGTCAGTTATCTTCTCAAGTTCCTCGGCCTGCTTTATCGTCCTTGGGAATCCGTCCAGTATAAATCCAGCCCTGCAGTCGTCCTGTGCCAGTCTGTCCCTCATCATCCCGATTATGACCTCGTCAGGCACAAGGCCTCCGGCATCCATGTACTTCTTGGCTTCCTTTCCCAGTTCCGTGCCTTCCTTCACATTCTGCCTGAGTATATCCCCTGTGGAGATGTGTGGAAGTCCGTATTCCTTGCTTATCCACTTGGCCTGAGTTCCCTTTCCTGCGCCGGGAGCGCCTAACAGTATGAGCTTCATGAGGGGGCATAGGACTCTTTTATTTCTTATTTTTGCTCACAAGGAAAAGAACTCTCTTCTGAGGGTCTCAGCATCCTTATCGTTAAATGAGCCCAGATTCATAGGAAGAAACATGATTGCATCGGTAGTTGCTATGTGGTCCTTCAGTATCCACATAAGCTGAAAAACACTGTCGAAACCATATATTCTCGACAGATATTCTATTCCGTCCAGAACCACTACCCCGTCCGCATTCTCATCGAGAAAATCAAAGATTTCCTTCTTCACGGATTCCGGCTGAGGTATGACCACATCCTCTTTTCCGGATATGTCAGTCAGCCATTTTATATGCATATCACCCAGAGAGAACATCCTTCTGAGTATCTCAGGGTTTGTTCTTGATATAACAAAAGCAGGCCTCCCCTGTTCACTGAGTATGATTGCCTTTTTCATGGCTTTTTTCATGGGCTCTTCTCCTTCAATTATATACATCATTCCATTCTTTATGACAACGGTTGTTTCATAGTCGTCGCCATATCGCAAGAAAAGCTGATTTACCATGCTTCTGAACTCCTCGTTCCCCATCATATTTCGTGATATTACGAAATCCCTTATAAGCTCTACGAACCGAACGAAAGACTCACAATCCATTCCAGCAGAGAGACTCAGGATTATGTGGTTGGCTTCGCTCCTCTCGTAAGGAAGGCCTTTTTCTTCCAGTCCGACCAGCATCTCAAGAAAAGAATGGCGTTTTTCCTCGGGAATTCTCATATACAGCTCGTTTAGGTACTCCTCCATTCTCAATGCCAAAAGTGGGCTTATGTACCAGACAGGGTTCTTTGTGCGTATTAACTTTTTATCAGACCCAATGTTGAGATGCTCTCTTTCTATGGGGCTTATCACGAGGGCCCCGCCGTTTATGAACCTCTGAAAGACATAATAAAAGGTCTTTTTCTCCTCTGATGGCATTTTACTCCTCAATACTTCCCTGAGTGTGTTGGAATAAACAACTATTCCTCTGAAATCACTTTTATTATGCCCATATAGCTGGGATAGGTCACTTATCCTGCTGAAGAAGGTATTGTTCACCACATAGCCTCTGTCAGTTATTTTTATATAAATTGCTCTTTTCATAAGTTCTTTGCTGTTTGGAAGGAAATCCTCCTCGTCTTCAAGTGAAAATATTATAACGTCTCTGGCCGCTGAAGCCCTCTTTATCAGTTCTTTCTTTGCTTTGATGATGTCTTCGGGCCCGTCTACCACGAATATCTCGATTTCACCGATAGGACTTGTACCCGACTGTATGTCAGAGAGCCTCTTTTCAACTACAGATATTCTTATCATATAATATGTGACTGCGGGAGTAAATATTATAGTTTCAATAGAATAAAACATGAAAAGGCCTTTTCCCAGTATTGTTCCTATAAAAAATATGACTACTATCGCAATACCTGTTGCCAGCATGAAACCTGCCCACACATAGCGATAATACCTTTTTATGCTCCTGTTGCTGAGAGATATAAATTGATATGTTACAAGAACCATAATAAATATTGCTATTATCAGAAAAAAGAATGATGCAAATGGTCTTATAGGTCCAAACACGGCCCCAATAACAGAAAGTTCCGGGTATACTCCATTGACTCTCTGAAATTCAGCACTATACTGTCCAGTTATAAATCTATAAACATAAGAAGGTATGAGAAAAAATATGAAAACAAAGAAAAAGACGTAAAAGATTCCGCGTCTTATGCTCTCAGAAAATATTTTTCGAGGAAAGATGATCATCATATGTATTAGTCCTAATAAAATTATATATGTGGTTGAAACAACACCCAAACTCCAAATAACAGCTTCACTATCGTTGGACGCTCCTCTAAGCAATATCACGAAGATGCTGTAAATTATATTCATAAATAAAAGACATATCAATAGAGATGCTGCATCCTTCCCATGCCTCATAAGGTTTGCAATAGGCTTTTTGAGATAGACGATTATGAGGTACGTTGTGGCAATATTCACTGCTATACTGATTAGAGGAACTAATATAAAGATATTCCATCCGTAAAAAATTGCAGAAAACAGAGAAAACACGAGAGCCAGTACTAAGGAAAGGGCTGATGCACGTATCTCATTCCCGTATCTTTTCCCTGCATTCCGCAGCAAATCATTTCCCACCGTATTTTATTTATTCTTCCATCCTATCAGTGGCTCTCCGATTTCCAGGCCGCTTTTCGTTATATTTACCATATGTGGTGCCATATCGTGCTGCGTTCCCCGCATCTTCTGGACCAGAAGATATCTTTTTGGAAGGTGCGGCGTACTTCGGTCGATTCCTACTTCAATTATTCCATCGGCCATGAAATATTCCTGAACGAGAGAGTCGGGTTCTCCTTCCATTATTATTAGGGCATTCACTCCTTTCTTCCTTATTCTCATGAAGAAATCCTGCATTATGAACCTCATCTTCCTGTGGGGAACGCCGAACATAGCCTCAAATGCATTTATCGAGTCGAATCCCATAACTGTCGGGATTTTCTTGGTTGCCTTATCTTCCTCTGCTCCGCTATTGCTTTTTCCTGCACCTTCCAGTATTTCCTCCCTTATCGAGCCATGATCATAATATAGACCGAAGGGCTTCGACACCTCCTGCAATATGATTTTAGCATATTCGTCGTCACCGAAGTCTGTTGAAGATTGATTTATCTCGTGCCTGAATGAGGCTATATCCTCTATGAAATACTGCTTTGCCGGTATACTTATGCCAAGAGACTCCATATTTCTCATATGACTCTCTTTGGTCTCCTCGAACGTCACATAAACAGCGTTTTCATCAGAATGCTTCCAGAGATAGGAAGAGATTATTTGATGCGCTATGGATGACTTTAGAGTACCTGGCCTGCCCACTATCATGACAACAGAGCCTCTTGGAGGCTCTGTTATAAAGACCTTGTCCAGACCTTTCATGGAATCCCTGAACATCATTCCACCTCCAGCGCTGATTTCATCTCTTCAAAACACACATCCTCACTCTCATTTGACAGATACATCATGCTCTTGCAGAGATCCTTGAGAAAATCCTCACTTATGTACTCTTCATCCAGATACATCGGGTCATAACCATATCTTTCGCACTTCCTTATAAGCAGAGTTATTGCGGCATCAGGGGTGATAAAACGCTCCATGACGCCAATCAATCTCGATGATACGGAGCCTCTTCCAATCCTCTTCTGATCCGCCTCCTTTGTCCTTTCCTTCTCAAGTTTATCCTCCAGTGCCTCGGTTATCAACTCCCTGAGAGTCATATCCTTCTCTATTGCGAGTGCCTTTATCTGCTTGAAAAGTGATTCGGGCATCTCTATCGTAGTCCTCTTAACTCTTTTTTCAACCACCTTGTCACCGGATGCAGAATCACTCCCCCATATTTATGCTTTTTCATATTCCCATAGAAGTTTGACCCCATATACCGCTAGACTCATAAAGGAATGGAGAGATGAAAGCTTATATGACACCGAAAGAAGCGCTGAACGAGATAATCTGGAAATATCACGGAAACATGCAAGATGTGGAGATATTTTACCTTCACCGTGGAGCTCCTGACGACACCATGATTGTAAAAGGAGATTCGGTAAAGTCCGTTAGAAAAGACCATATAGAACTCGAGAGATCGGTCATACCCTTCCACAGGATACTTAAAATAACATTCAAAGGAGACACGATTTATGAAAGAAGAAGCGGTTGAATCTCTCAGATCATCTATGAAATTTCCATCTGCACTTGCATTTTCCGGTGGCATAGATAGCTCTTTTCTGGCTTTTCTATCAAAAGATGAAGATGTTGAGTATATGGTTGTTGGTCTCCCGGACTCGCACGACATAATGTGGGCCGAACATGCAGCGGAACTTCTGAATATTCCTGTTGAAAAAATTATCCTTGATGAAGACGAGGTCGTGGAATCGGCCATCGTTCTATCTGAACTACTTGAAACGGACAGCATCCTTGTAATCTCCTTTGAACTGCCTCTTTTCTTCATTGCGAGAGAGACAGAAAAAAGATACGTAATAACAGGACAGGGGGCCGATGAACTCTTCGGAGGCTATAACAGATACGGGAAGATGGAAAAAGAAGAGCTAGAAAGAAACATGGAAAAAGACCTTGAAGAACTCATTCAGAGAGGTATTTTGCGTGACCGGAAGATTGCCCGATATTTCGGAAAGGAACTGATAACTCCATATCTGTCGGAGAAGTTCATCATGTGGTCAAAAAATTACAGCGCTGCTGAGAGGCGGGGGGCCGATGGAAAATTCCTTCTGCGAGACATGGCTGAAAAATCAGGTCTGCCTTCTGAACTTACGACAAAGAAGAAGAAAGCCGCACAGTATGGAAGCGGAATAATGAAGGTCCTGAAAAAACACAGAAATGAGACTATATCGAAATAATAAAAAGAAAAAGGTTTGTCTATTCGTCGCCCAGAATATCGTCTATGTCCAGTATGTCGTCCTCCGCAGAAGATTCTTCGGAATCCTGCGTTGGCTCCTGTGTCTCTTCTCCTGACTCATCACCGATTGCCTCAAGTTCTTCGCCTTCCTCTTCGGTCTCGGTCTCCGAGGGCTCTGTTTCCTCCAGTTCAGGTATCTCTTCGCCCTCTTCTCCGGGTTCCTCTCCGAGTTCCTCAGGTTCTTCCATGAATCCCTGCTCTTC